>DAIOTD010000007.1:0-29387 GCA_036752205.1 Atopostipes sp. | reverse complement strand
TTGAAGACCCCTGCACATTTTGGTTGTATTACTTTGTTCAGTTTTCAAAGATCTATTTCACTTCAATTAAGAAAATAAACTCTTGCGGTCTGCGACTTGAGCCGCCAAACCAACTACGTTATTGTATCATGGTGTTAACTTAATGTCAATACCTATTTTACATTTCCTTAACTTCTTTATCGTTGCGTGAATTTAATGTGTGCTTCGTTGGTGCGTTACATCAATCAAGCAACGAAGAATATCTTACCATGTGACCTGTTTTATGTCAACACTATTTTAGAACTTCTTTACTTTATTTCGACCCAATACTTCTAAACATTATTATAACAATGATTTAGTTCATATTTATTTTCATTGCTTATTAAACGAGTTGTTTTTTGTCGATTTTAACATCTTGAATTCTATTTCAGCTACTCTGTTCTTTTTCATTTATAGCCTCGAGCCACTAATTATTTAGCTCAATTAAAAAACTCCCGAGAGTTATAGTAAAAACTCCGGGAGTTAATTTAAAATGTTCTATATAGAAGATACTGGGAAAAAACAAGAAACTACTTATCACTTAATCGATTCTGTAATTCTTCCGTTAGATCTTCATATCCTGCCTTACCTAATAGCGCGAACATATTCTTTTTATAGTCTTCTACTCCAGGTTGGTCAAAAGGATTTACTGCGTTTAAGTACCCTGATATTCCAACTGCGATTTCAAAGAAGTAGAATAGATGACCTAATGTATAAGCTGACATATCTGGTAAGTTTACAACCATTGTTGGAACTCCACCATCAACGTGAGCTAATAATGTACCTTGGAACGCTTTTTGGTTTACAAAATCCACGTCTTTATCTTGAAGATAACCTAGTCCATCTAAGTCATCTTCTTGTGAAGGGATATTAATCGATTTTGTCGGTGATGCTACGTTAACGACAGTCTCTAACATATCTCGACGACCATCTTGTACATATTGTCCAACTGAATGTAAGTCAGTAGAGAAGTTTCCACTTGTAGGATAGATTCCACGTTGGTCTTTCCCTTCAGATTCTCCGAATAATTGTCTCCACCATTCGTTAAAGTAAGTTAGTCTCGGTTCATAGTTAACTAACATTTCAACTGTTTTACCTTTACGATATAAAATATTACGTAATGCAGCATAAGCATAAGCATCGTTTTCTTTTAATTCTGAATTTGAGTATGCTTTTCGAGCATCAGCAGCCCCACGCATTAATTCATCGATATCTCCACCTGCTACTGCAATTGGTAATAGACCTACTGGTGTTAGAACTGTAAAGCGACCACCAACGTTATCTGGAATAACGAATGTTTCAAAACCTTCTTCATTCGCTAATGATTTTAAAGCACCCTTTTCAGAGTCAGTTGTAATAAAGATACGATCATGTAATTCTTCTTCACCGTATTTTTCAGTTAATAAATCTTTAAATATACGGAAAGCAATTGCTGGTTCCGTTGTTGTACCTGATTTAGAAATAACGTTAATTGAGAAGTCCATATCTTTCACTATTTCAACCAAATCAGCTAAGTAAGTTGAACTGATATTATTTCCTGCATAGAAAATTTTTGGAGCATTGCGTTCTTCGTCATCTAACTGATCAACGAATGAATGTGACAAGAAATCAATGGCTGCACGTGAGCCCAGATATGATCCACCAATACCAATAACAATTAATGCTTTAGAATTTGACCGAATTTTTTCAGCCGCTTCTTTAATGCGAACGTACTCGTCTTTATCATAGTTTTCTGGTAAATCAATCCAACCTAGGAAATCGTTACCTGGACCAGTACCCTCTCTTAATTCTTTATCTGCTAGAGTCACTTGTGATTGAATATGGTCTAACTCTTCTTCACGGACGAATTTGTCCACTACGTTTGAAAAATTAAAATTTAAATGTGACATAAATACAACTCCTTCTTACTATTCTTATTATATATTTGTTTCACTAAAATAAAGGAACGCCTGAAATATCATATTGTTGAAGTGTTTCGTAAATATTATCGGACAGTTGCCACTCTAATGTGCTACTTTCCAATAATAAATCTTTTGGTGAAACATTACCACATTGATATTTCAAAACAAAAAACGGGATACGATTATCTTCAATAACTAAGTTTGTTAATTCGGATAATTCAATACGACCAAAGTCAATATTTTTCAAGGTGCGTTTTAACTCGTCGATGATTATGGACAAACCACTTTGATTCTTGATCGATTCAACTGCTGGAAAACCAAAATATGTTTCGTCATTATCGATAAGAAACATCGGTTTTCCATCATCTCTCTCAACTATAATTGTATAAGCTATATAAGCTTGCTTTTGTTTCATCATGTAGCTCTCCTTTTCTACAAAACGATTAAATCGGTGGTCCGGTTCCTACATTACTTTATTTTACGGATTGCTTAACCGTTCGTTTAATCCATCCCGGTAATTTTTTCTCTAAACTTTCAAAACCAATTCCGGTTTGTTTGCCGTATCGTGGATTCTTTTTCCGGTTAGAAAATGGATGATGAGTTGTTTTTTGCAAACTTCTTAATGATAGGCTAATTCGTCCATCAAATTCATCGATATCTAAAACCATCACTTCTAGTTTTTCACCAAGCTCAAATAAATCAGTCACTTTATCTACATAACCATGTTTTACTTCAGATATATGTATTAGTCCCTGCGTTTCTTCATCCAATGCTGCGAAAACTCCATACGGCTGTACACCTGTAACCGTTGCTGTAACTATATCCCCGACTTTATAATCTTTGTAGTCCATTCTTTCACCTCTTTTGAGTACATTATAAGACTCAACGATTATTGAATGTATTTTCGTACACATTGTACCATTTATAACCAAAAATTGAAACGAGACGGTTGTTATTTTAAGTGATTTTGTAGATGTAAACGCCTACATATTTGTTTTTGCTTAATTTATTTATTGATGTTTTAAGCTTGCCTGTTATTCCACAGAAGAGGAGGTAAGTAACAGAAAAAAAAGAGCCTAGAAAGGCTCTTCGTTATTTACGCTATTATTTCAATTGATTCGATTAGAACATCTTCTAATGGCTTGTCTGAAGGATTCGTTGGTGTTTTGTTGATATCATCAACAATATCCATACCTTCTACAACATGTCCAAAGACTGTATGTTTTTGATCTAACCATGGTGTTCCACCTTCATTACCGTATGCTTCGATAACGTCTTCTGGATAACCTGCACCTGACATTTGCTCCATCATGTTAGCTGGTACTTCTGGTGCTGTTACGATAAAGAACTGGCTACCGTTTGTTCCAGGACCTGCGTTTGCCATTGATAACGCTCCGCGAAGGTTGAATAAGTATGGTGAGAATTCATCTTCGAATTGCTCTCCCCAAATACTTTTTCCGCCCATACCAGTACCTGTTGGGTCCCCACCTTGAATCATAAAGTCAGAAATTACACGGTGGAAGATTACACCATCGTAGTAATTTTCTTTTGCCAATCCAATAAAGTTTTCAACTGTCTTCGGAGCAATCTCTGGGTATAACTCTAATTTGATTGCACCTTTGTTTGTATTCATAATAACTTCTGTTACTTGTGTACCTTCTTTGTGAATTTGTGGAAATTTATCCATGTATTTTGTCCTCCGTAAGTTTATTCTTTTCTTATAATACATGATTTCTGACCGATTTCAAACCGAATGCGCGAATACATTTCATTTCACCTTGATTAATTTAGTTTTTCAACATTTCTGTCAGTTTTATTCTCAAAAATATGACAAGATACACAGGAAAGTGTTAAGATTAATGCTACTGAATTGAAGAGAGTGATGCACGATGACAATTTTAGAAAACTATCCATTAACCGCTGCAATGGCAGCTATTTTTATTTCACAAGTGTCTAAAGTACCTGTCGCTTATTTTTTAAAGCGCCCTGTTACGCCCACATTGATTGTTTCAACTGGCGGTATGCCCAGTTCTCACTCTGCTGGTGTAACGAGCCTTATTACTGCAATCCTTATTGAGCAAGGATGGGGTTCTCCACTGACTGCGATTGCTATTACTTTTGGTATTCTTGTGATGTTTGACTCGATGGGTGTTCGTCGCCAAAGTGGTGAACATGGCATCATTATTAATGAAATGATTCAAGATATTCAATTACTTGGGAAAACTTTCCGTGGTGCAGATAAATCACTGCAAGAAGAGCTAGAGCATGAAAAAGACTTGAATGTAAGACTTGGTCACAAACCGGTTGAAGTTTTTTTTGGTGCGATGTTTGGTATTGTCATTTCTTTAGTGACGTATGGTTTATTTTATAGTTAACAGATGGAGGATTTATTAGAATGCTGGAACGTGATATTTTTGATGTAACTATTATTGGCGGAGGGCCTACAGGTTTATTCTCCGCATTTTACGCGGGTATGCGTGAATTAAAAACGAAGATTATTGAAACTTTGCCAGTTTTGGGCGGTCAAGTAGAAGTTATTTATCCCGAGAAGAATATATTTGATATCGGTGCTTTCCCCTATATTAAGGGCTCAGATTTAATTGACCAGTTAGAGAAACAACTTGAGCCTTTTGACCCCACGATCTGTTTAGAAGAAAGTGTTCTTGAAATTTCTAAAAATGAAGACGAAATCTTTGAACTGACTACAAATGAAGGTGTACATTATACAAGAACGATTTTAATCGCTACAGGACAAGGTTCTTTTGAACCCCGTAAATTGACCTTTGACTACCCGATTCAATATGAAGAAGAAAATTTACATTACTATGTAAAAGAGCTTGAAACGTATCGTGACAAAGTTGTTGCCATTGCTGGTGGTGGCGATTCGGCAGTTGATTGGGCGTTGACATTAGAACCGATTGCAAAGAAAGTACACATCGTGCACCGTAGAGATAAATTCCGTGCACATGAAGCGTCTGTATCTTATTTAAAGAACTCATCCGTTGATATTAAAACACCATACGTTCCAATAGAGTTATTAGGCAATCAGCAAATTATTGAAACCCTCCGTTTACAAAAACGCCGAAAGGATGAGTATATCGACTTACCCGTTGATTACTTTATTGTTAACTTTGGCTTTATTTCAGAAAATAAACAACTGGTAAAATGGGGACTAGACACTTTGCATAACAGTATTGTAGTGAATCAGAAAATGGAAACAAATATTCCGGGCATATATGCGGCTGGGGACGTGACGACTTTCGAAGGTAAAGTGAAACTAATTGCGACGGGGTTTGGAGAAGCTCCTACTGCGATTAATAGTCTGATTCAATATTTGAATCCTGACAAACTGATTCAAGCACCCACTCAAAGTGCAGAATATGGTATGGATAAATTTAAGCAACATTTTGATGAATAGAAATTAGAGAGGAAGATGTCGTATGGTAAAACCTACTTCAGAATTAGAACGAGCTGCATTAAAGGCTTTAGAAGATCGAAACGTAACAATCGAGGAAATCGCAGAGTTGGTCTACGATTTACAAACACCTTACTTAAAGCAACTCACAATGGATACTTGCATAGATAATGTGTACGCTGTTTTACGTAAACGTGAAATACAAAATGCTATATTAACGGGAATTGAGCTTGATGTTTTAGCGGAGAAGAAGATGTTGTCCAGTCCACTACAAGAAATCATCGAAAATGATGAAGGTCTTTTTGGGATTGATGAAATTTTAGCTTTAGCTATTGTTAACGTATATGGTTCGATTGGATTAACAAATTTTGGTTACTTAGATAAACTAAAACCAAAAGTGATTAATCGTTTAGATACACATAAAGATGATCATGAAGTGAATACCTTCTTAGATGATATCGTTGGCGCAATCGCTGCAGCTGCAGCTAGTCGAATTGCTCATGCAAATCCAACAGAAAGTTCACAAAAACCTACAAACCCATTAGGTTAATTCAAAAAAATAAACTCCTTTACCATTTATTGGTAGAGGAGTTTTTATGTTTAGTTTGAGTTTGACTGTCTTTTACTCAAGAAATACCCTGCGATAAAGCTTCCCTCTATTAAAATAAAGGCAAAAGCAAAACAAAGCATAAAGAATTCTTGCGGTAAGACGGTGATAATTGGGTCGGTTACTGGACTAAATATCCAAGCATCGTTGTTAAATGCTATCTCATGGAAAAGTACGAACATCGCATCAAAATCAATCGCTAAGATTACTAGTAAAACGAATGGTACGAAGATTGCGATTTTAAATGGTTGGATTAAACGCCACAATCCGTTTATTTGTTTTAAATGACGTATGTAGAAGAAGCTAATCACACCCGATATAAACAATGCCGCATAGTTTATATAAAATAGAATCTTTACTTCCCAAAAGTGAAAAGCACCACTTTCAGAAACTGGAAAGTCTGGAAAAACTAACTCATTGACCCACGGAAAATGTAAGTATTCCATGACCGCCCGATAATTCGCCATAATTTGGTCATAAGACAGCCCGACTTTTTCTGGAACATCTAACCAATTCAGTGAGAACTGATAGATTGGCGTAGCTAAAATAGTTAGTGCGATAGCTGCGGTTAAAATGAACACAAAAATACTTGCAATGCCCATAACGTCTTTCGTTTTATATAACATAATTGTCTCCTAACGAATCTCCCAGTCCGCTAACGTTTCGACAACGTGAGTAGCAGGTGTTGGTAATCCTGTAAGATCTTCTTTGCTTGTGAAGCCTGTTAGAACTAATAGCGTATCGACTCCATTACGAATACCCGCTTGGATATCTGTTGTATAGTTGTCTCCAACCATCAGTACTTCATCTTTTTGTAGACCGATTTGTTCAATGGCCGCATTCATAATGATGGCTTCTGGCTTTCCAATAACTGTCGCTTTTTGATGCGTCGACGTTTCTAAGAAAGAAATTAATGCGCCATTTCCAGGAACTAATCCACGTTCCGTTGGTAAATTTGTATCTGGGTTGGTTGCTATAAATTTTGCGCCATTTTGAATCAGTAAGGTTGCTGTTTCTAAGTCTGAATAGGTTACTTGTCTATCCAAACCAATAACAACCGCATCTACTTCTTCATCCGCTATTTCAAAATCATTGTCGGTTAACGCATCAATTAGCCCACCTTCACCAATAACAAAAATCCGATTCAATTTCTCTTTCTTTAAATATGAAACAGTCGCGAGCGTACTCGTAAAGACCTCTTCTGCATAAGCTTCCACATCTGACACGGCATTTAAAGTTTTCACGACATCAGCCGGATGGGAGGTTGAGTTATTTGTTAAAAAGAGAAACGGTATATCGGCTTGTCGAAGTCTTTGGACGAAGTCAGCCGCTTCATCGATTTTCTCTTTACCCTTATACATCGTTCCGTCTAAATCAATTAAATATCCTGCATAACTTTTGTGCATTGGTTTTTGTACCCCTAATCGTCTGATTTTTTCTTGCGTATCTTAAAGTTCTTATTGTTACTGGTCTTTTTTGTAGTAATGGTTTTCTTTGGTTCGTTTGATGGTACTGGCTTTGATTCTTGCTTCTTAACAACTTGGAAGTCTTTTGCCTTTTTTGTATGTTGTTTATTCTTTACTTCATTCGATTTCTGGTTCTGTTTTTGATTCGCTGTTTGTTTCTTGTTTTGATTTGTATTTTTATTTTGATTGGTTGTTTGCTTATTACTTTGTTTTTGTTTTTGTCGAGGTTTAGTTTGCTTAGTTTGTGTATTTTTACTTGGTTGGTTCTGACGCCCTCTTGGATTACTGCGGTTATTTCGTGAGCCTTTTTTTCGGCTTGGACCTTGCTTGTTAGTGCGCTTGAAATAAGATTCTGGGTCTTCTTCCTTTTTATCTACACGCTCAAATACAAAGTATGCTGCTCCAAAACTACAATACTCAATTAAATAATCCTCTAAGTTTGAAATCTTCATATCAATTGGTACACCTTTTCGATGATCTTCATAGAAACCTCGTAGGCGTAACTTCTCGTAGGCTATATCTCCCACAATATAATCGTATTTTAAAAGATAGTCGGTATATCGTTCTTCCATCATTTCAAGATCAAATGCATCTTTATGCTCTTCTATTAACTTGTATTCTACTCCTGAAAATAGAAACGTATCCGTATCCACTCGAAAGATTTCTTTCTCTTCTTTCGCTAATACATCCATATCGTTCAATGCTTTTTCAATTACTGCTTCTTTAACTTCTTTCATATCGTTCGTCATAGCGAGTCACTCCTTCCTTAATTTGTCTTGTCTGAATATTCTTTTGCGATATATTTCGCAACCACATTTCGGATGAAATCTGGGAACAAGACCGTTTGTGTACTATAAGTGTTTAATTTACTGAAAAATGGTAAAAATGAGAAATAATCAATTGTCGCGAATTCATACTCTTTATCCTGTTCGATGTTTTCACCTTGCCAAGTAATGCGCGACCCATCAATAGCTAATCCTTTCAGACAGAGCTTCCCGAATACTTTACCACGGAACCCAAAACCACGTACTTGTTGATGAATCATTTTACGGTCGACATGGATAAGTTCTTGCGCAAATTCAAGAAGATGTTTTCCTTTCATTTTACAATGCATAATACGAATCGGATGTGGAAATGCCTGATGCAGTTGATCTGCTGTGACAGTACCAGCTTCAATATCGCCCATTAAAATCCCAGCGTTTATAATTGCTACATTTGTTCCTGCAAAATCTGCAATGGCATCTAGTGTGACATCTGCTAATTTAGTTTGCTTAGTCCAATCATATGCTAGTTTTTCAGGGATATGCGCTAACTTTTGTGCGTTGAGTAACTGATGTCCCCGTTTGATATAGCCCGCAACTTTTTTTGCCTCATCTGCAACTGGTCGTATATCTTTTTCTGCATTTAATAATTGTATGGCTTCTACACGTAACTTGCCATGTTGATGACCAATAACAATTTCCCCCAACCATTGCCCAAACTGTCCAGCACCTGCCAAAGATGTTCCAGCTACTACTTCACCCTCAACTAAAGCATGATGCGTATGTGCTCCAATGATTAAGGGAATATTAAATAACTTGGCTATCAGTCGATCTTGGTCTAATCCTAAGTGGCTTAATAAAATCCAAAAATCAGCTTTGTGGGTATCTGCTTTGAAAAACCGTTGCATTTCTTTAATCGGATTCAAAACTTTCCATCCTAGACGAGCATAAGTCTCTCCTAGCGGTGTTGTCATACCTAAAACACCGATTCGATTGCCTGTCTTTGTTCGATAGATTTTATACGGTGTCGCCCACTTTGGTGTTTTCTTTGTTTCATCATCGAGCAAGTTCGTCAAAATAACATCATATTCACTTTTTTGATACAACTGATTCAATTGTTCTTTAGAGTTCGTGATGCCTTCATTATTGCCTATTGTTACGGCATCGTACTGCCCTTCACTTAAGAGTGTTGAAATGGCTTGGCCATCTGTCGCTTCTGTGAGGGGGTGGACTCGGTCGACCGCATCACCAATATCAAAGGCTAAAACAAAGTCACCTTTTTCTTCTCGGATGGTCCTCTTTTCTCGTAACTCATTAGCTATACGAGGCCAATAGGTCAAATCCGAATGGAGATCATTTGTGTGATATATATAAATTTTCTCATCAGACATAGATTACTCCTTCATTCGTAAACCTTTAGATTTTTACAATTGTTTCTATTTTATCATATAATGCGTCGAAATGTTATAGTCATCCGTTCACTATTTTTTACCATATGACTTCTAGGCGCTGTTACAAGATTTTTTTGAAATTAGCTTTTACATTTCTCCTTTTACAAGGTAGAGTTATAACCGTAAAAGATTTCATTGGAGGTTATTATGAGTAAAAAATATTATGCCGTGCGTGAAGGCCATAAACCTGGAATTTATCATTCCTGGCCAGAAGCACAAAAACAGATTTTGCGTTATTCTGGCGCAACCTATAAATCATTTAAGACATTAGCAGAAGCGGAAGGCTTTATGGCGAACAAATCGATGGTTACTTTTGATGCAAATCATGAGACGGATGATGAGACGGTTATTGCTTATGTAGATGGTTCATTTGACAAGTATACGGAACGTTATAGTTTTGGTGCTGCACTGATTCGAAATAATGAAGTAATTGATACGTTAAGTCGGGTGGGCAATAACCCTAAATATCAAGGTAGTTGGCAAATAGCGGGAGAAGTTTTTGGGGCCCTACATGCGATTCAATGGGCCATTCAAAATGGTTATAAACGTATCATTATTCACTATGATTACATTGGAATTGAAAAGTGGGCGCTAGGTGAGTGGAAAACAAACAAACCTGTTTCCCAAGATTATGTTGACTGCTATCAGAAGATTGCTTCAAAGATTGAGGTTGTTTTTGTAAAAGTTAAAGCGCACTCTGGAGTGGAGTTTAACGAATTAGTCGACCAACTAGCAAAGGATGCATTTAAAAATGCACCCTCTGAGTAAGCCGTATAAAATTACATTTCTAAGTCTTTCAGGATTTCTTTAAGCGACATTATATCTTCATCCGATAATGTGAGACCTTTACCCATTTTTTCATGGTCGGGACTCCAATCGCGGATGTCAAACTTTGCCGGTCGGTCATTCCAACTGATTAAGTTCAGTTCTCTTGTCCAGCCACTTGCATTCGTGGAGATAACGCCTAATTCTTGGACGATTTCATATTTAAAGTCTGCCAAATTGATTCACCCCTAAATTCATTCGATTGCTTCCCATAAAAGGGAAGCTTTTTTTTGTTGTTATTTGTTACTTTCTTGTTTATTGCTGTAAATATTAAAATCCTGCACGAACTTCCGTCAAAACTTTATGCAGGCGGTCCGGGTAATCTGTCATAATACCGTCAACACCTTTTGCGATTAATTCACGCATTTGATTCTCGTCATTAATCGTCCAGTAGTAAATCGACATGTTGCGTTTCTTCGCACTCTGGATGATGTTCGTTGTTGCTAAGTCGTATCCTTCTTGTTCCACTGGTAACTGTAATGAGTCAACCGTAGATGGTGCTAGGCCATTCAGATAAGGAACATGTTTTTCTACGAATGAACGAACCGCACTCTCCCCAGCCCCAATTGGAACTTGTCCCCAAGTGACCGTTTCAAAGCGTTCATTAATAGCGTGGTCAAAACTTCCTACCATGACTTGATCTTCCATATTATATACTTGAATCAGACGCCATAATTCTTGGATGACATCCTCATATAAATGGGGGTCATTTGTATCTTTCATTTCAATTAAGTGGCGCATGTTTGGATAACGTTGAAACATTTCCTCGATCGTTGGGATATATACACCTTGTTCTCGGTAAGTATACTCACCTTTTTCATCCACAAAATTGTACCCAGCATCCAGCTCTTGAATTTCTTCAAGTGTCATCTCATTTACTTTTCCAGTTCCATTGGTTGTACGATCAACCGTTGGATCGTGAATAACGACTAGTTGTCCGTCCTTTGTAATGTGCGTATCATACTCAAACATATCCACATCTAGCTTCAATGCGTTATCAAAAGCAGCTATTGTGCCTTCAGGTGCTAAACCTCGACCTCCGCGATGAGCGATATTTAATACAGGCGGATCCTCCGCACGATAAAAAGCACGATCCGGTCTCTTCGACACGGGCCATTTATAAATTGCTAACCACGCCGCAGATAACCCCGCAACAGATGCTCCTATTACTTTCCATACTTTATTCGACATTCTTGACACACCTTTCATTTAAATTGCACTTAATTCAACAATGATAATATAACCAACTATGATAAGGCTATTCGCTAACATGTGGCTCATAACTGCTGCCTCAAAATGGAACTTTTTATATAACCATCCATACAAGATTCCAGGTAATCCACTTAACAGTAATACCCGCAGTAGTAAAACAAAGCTTAAATCCATTGTGTTAAAGATGTTACTGTATTGCGAGAAGGCATATAGAATAGCTGTAAATATCAACCCTATAAAATAATGCATATCGTTTAATTTAGTTCCTTTTGTACTTAACACGTAAATAATCGCCGTCATTACGCCCCAACGCAACAAAATTTCTTGGGCTAATCCTGCAAAGAATATACTGGATAAGGATTGGGCTATAGTCGGAACCGAAAACTCTGGTTGAAATAGCTCTGGTAACCAATTCTGAAATACAACATCAAACCCTAAGTTAAGTAGTGCAATCAAGACAGCTGACGATACTACAAATGGGATACTATCCTTTATTGTAAAAGTATTTACGGGTGTACGATTTTCAATTTTATCCGTCAGCACCGATCGTAACTGAACGGGCTCGACAAAACGATGACCGACATAAATCACAATAACCCCTAATAAGAGTGGTTGAAGCATCGATATGAGTGAAAACTGGACAGGCGTATATTGACTATTTTCGCCAAATAGTTCTAAAAACAATCGGGCTTGCTCTAGAACGGCTGGATAGTGTAACACTAAACTGATTAAATAAATACCTAAAAAAACCGTGAAGCTCTTCCATGGATAATGTTTCCTATTGATTGTGTTTTTCATGACAAACTCCTTTTCTACCATTTAACTATACCACCCTTATATCAAGATTGCATAACGATTATATCTATGAATTTTATTTTGTTTTGTTCTTTATTCAATCTACTCTTTCTAAAAAAATAGCGGGAAACCGTCTTTACGATTTCCCACTATTAAACCGGTCTTATGTTGTTACTTTCTTATCAGCCGTAGCGATTAAGATGATGATTAAACCGATGATGTTCACGCCTATGCCAACGATTAAAGTGGTCGGCACACCAAAATCATCGAGTAAGATGCCACCAACAAAACTTCCCAGAACACTACTCGCTGCGATAGCACTTGTAAAAAGCGACTGACCTTTTACGGCATCTTTCTTCGATACAACCGTCCGAATATAACTCACACAAGCCGGATAAATCAGTGCATAGCCACCAATCTGAGTAAATTGCGCAATATAAATGACCAGCATATTTGGTGCAAAGTAAGTCAGTATATGCTTTACTAAGAAAAATACAGCGGCGATTTTTAATAAGTTACTTGACGCGATACGATTCTCGATTCGCTCATAGCCCATCATGGCAGGTAATTCTACGATGGCTCCTATAAATATTGCTATACCCATTAAAGCACTGTTACCACCAATTGGTGTGATAATTTGTATGAAGAAATTATTCACTAACGTATGTGTAAACATGAGGCAAAGTACCCCAGTCATCAAGAATAATAATCGTTTATAACGCTTCACGAAATCGATCAAAGTATTGTCAGTGGCTTCCATTTCACCAGTCATATTCACGGTATCTGTTGGCAACTCTTCTTGTTCCAGCGGATGTTTATAGCTCCGAACAATCAGCAGTAGAGTGATGGCCAGTACAAGATAGAATATAGGAATCACACTTGGTGTTGTCGCCTCTACGATATAACCGATAACCATCGTCATCAATGCAAAAGCTGCAGATCCCATTCCACGTCCGAATCCATAATTTATTTTAATTCCAAACGGTTCAAAAACAAATGCTAATGAATTCAAAAGCGTTTCTGATGCTTGAGCGAACGCGAATATAAATACAATTAAACCTAAAACGAATATGTCCCAATTTGTAAGCAATAAAATAATGGCACCTAAAATCACAAGTAACAGATTGAGTGATATCGCATCTTGTAGTCTGAATGACGGCCGTTTATCCAATAAACTCGCCTGCATTGTTTGAATACTAATGGTTGATACTCCTGTAAATGCTAGGACTGTACCAATCGTTGAGTTATCATAGCCTTTATATAATAAATAGACCGAGATAAAACTGAACATCGACGCAAACAAACCAAAGAATCCCGTCATACTCGCTGCATATTTTAGATTAAACTTCTTATTCATCTTCTGATCCTTACCTCTCCATCATCCAAAAACTTATTTTATATTAAGGTTATTCTACCAAAGCACTTGATTGAAAGATAGTATTTTAAGACGATGAAATTTGAATAACAACTGAAAAAAGATGCTATTAGCCAATTATTTCTATATAATAGAGAGGATATTTGAATGGAGAAATGACTATGATTTATATTTTATTAACCTTAATTTTAATCATTTTACTAACGTATTTTGTCGGCGGCTATTTCTTGCGTTATGCCCTTGTTCCAAATAGTGGAGCTGAAAACAGAATCATCAAGGACAATAGCACACCACCTGATGACGAGCAGATTGAACCGCAAGCTCAGATGCTAGAAGACAACATGGTCGATGACATTATTTTGCGTGATGCTTGGATGGATGATATGGCTATTGACCAACTCGAGGTAAGCATTCAATCTCATGATGGTTTCAAACTAAGCGGACATGCCTTTAAACAAGACTCGCCAACAAACCGATGGGTAATCGCTTGTCATGGATACCAGTCGGGTGAAGGTGAAACATTATTAATTGGACGGCATTTTTACGATCAAGGCTATAATGTCCTTACAGTCAGTATGCGTGCTCACGGTAAAAGTGAAGGCGATTATATTGGCATGGGTTACTTGGATAAAGACGACCTTTTATCATGGACGAATGCTTTAGTTGCAAAATATCCCAGTAGTGAAATTGCCTATCATGGTACATCGATGGGCGGCGCAACTGTTTTGATGGCTTCTGGTCTAGATTTACCTTCTAATGTCAAAGCGATTGTTAGCGATTGTGCATTCACAGGGGTTTGGGAGATTTTTGCTGCTGAAATGAAACAACGGTTTAATATACCGCCATTTCCTATTTTACATATGGCTCGTATCATGGGTAAAATAAAAGCGGGTTTTGATATCAAGGATGGTCGAACCATTGATTATGTCCGTAAAAGTACATTACCTATTTTATTTATTCATACAGTAGACGATGACTTTGTACCTCTTTCAATGATGCATGACTTATATGAAGCAAAAGTTCATGGGGATAAAGAAGCTTATATCGTTGAAGTTGGTGGACATGCAGAGGCGAAATATGCTGAACCTGTTCGCTATTACGAAAAAGTCTTTTCGTTTTTAAATCACTATCTATCAAAAAAAAGCAACCATTCCGATTAAGGGAAAAGTTGCTTTTTGCTTTATTTTATAATGTTGTAGCATATTCGCGGCATGCTTCAGCACATTCACGGCAAGCTTTTGCACATTTTTTACAGTGATCCATATCGTGGTCTTCACATTCATCTGCACAGGCATCACATGCCTTCGCACAAAGTTCTAATATTTCAGGTAGTCGGTCGCTTTCTCGTTGAGCAAAATCGACAACTAAGCCACAGAGATCCGCACATTCACGGTCGAGTCGAATACACTCAGCCATCATTTTGACATCGTCTTCTTTTAGACAGGCATAGAAGCAATTATTACAAGCCTTCTGACATTCAAGCACCATATCTAAAAGAGCATCTTTTGTTTGTGTCATCTTTCCGCCTCCTACTTTCTTATAATGATTTTATTCTAACGCTGAAAGTAGAGCAGTTCAAGCATGACGCTTACTCGTTCTCGAGACCAACTGACTAGTTTAATGATACTAGTAGGTCGTTTAAAACTGGATTAATACTAGTGAATAGTTTTAATTTAGATGGCGATTATCATTCTTTAATATCTAATTATAATTTGTAATTTTTTACGTCTACGACTGGAAAGAAGGAGTATATCATGTTAAAGAAAATAGCTAAAGGAATCATTCTCATAGCAGGGACCACCCTATTGATATTAGTTTTTTACATAACATTGAGTAAATTAATGGAATTATTCATGCCTGATGGTTGGATGTTTTATGAAGTTTACTCAAAATGGAGTTTTATTTTTGTTGCCGCTTGTTTAGTCGAGTTAGCCCATATTGGTCTCTCGGAATCGCATCGTAAATCTATAAACCATAAAATTGTGTGGGCTTCTGCTCTTACTTTAGTCTTGAGTATTTATATTTTCGCGTCAAGTACTATTATCGTTAGTGAAGCAAATATTATAGTTAGAAGTCCATTTAATCCAGTTGGGAAAGTATATTATTACCAAAATATTGAACAAGTAAAAGCTTATTTTACAGACAACTCTTTCATGAACAACCTTCTAATGAAAAATGGCGGAACATTCATTTATGAAATTAAATTGGATGACAAGGTATATGAATTTCAAACGCCTACTATTAATACAGAAAGCAAATATGCTGAGGCTGAGACTTATGCTGAACTGGAAGATTTTGATACCCAATTAGTCGCATTAAATATTCCAAAAGAAACGAGCATAGATCATGCGGAATTGAATCAGCTTGATCCCATCTACAAAAATCGCTTCCTTCGTATACTTTCAAATCCATGACACTAAAAAAGTGAGGAGCCATTATCATATGACTTCTCACTTTACTTTTTAAAGGGATGCTAACGTTTGAGCTTGTTCTGCTTTTACTTCTTCAAGTAGGGTAGGTTCTTTTAGTAAGGCTAAGGCTGTCAATGCAATTCCTTGTGCCCCTTTAATTAAACCATTTCGACCAGCATCTGTTAGTGTTGCGCTTGCCATTTCACGCGTATGTGCTCCAACTGTTTCAGGCATAATTTTGATATTGCCTTGAATTGTTGGGCATTTATAGGAAACCGCCCCAACGTCTGTAGATCCTCCTGCGACTTCGTCTACGGGCTGTATATTTTCTACCCCTATCTTTTCAAACTGTTCTGTTAGAATATCAGCTAGTTTGTAATTGATAACCGTATCTTCATAAGCACATTCGTATTCAGAAATTTCTACTGTCGTGCCATTCGCTTGGTTAATCCCTACGACCATCTCTTTTGCTTTTTCACTAATTTCACGTGCGTAAGCCATGGTCGGTGCACGGAAATAATATTCAAGTGAGGCATAGTCTGGAATAACGTTAGCTGCTTCTCCACCTTCTTTTATGACGCCATGAATAGTCGTATGGGGTTTCGTCATTTGACGTAACAGATTCAGCTGCATGTAACTCATCACTGCGGAGTCTAAGGCTGAAACACCTTCCCATGGACTGGCAGCGGCATGGGCACTATTTCCATGGAATTCAAATTTTACGGGAACTAATGCGCTCGATCTTGAACCAACACCATTTTGGCTACCCGGATGTATCATTAATGCCACATCGACAGCATCAAAAACCCCCGCATCGGCCATCGAAACTTTTCCACCAAAGTTTTCTTCAGCAGGTGTTCCCACTACTAGCACTTTTCCGCCATATTCATCTATAACGGCTTTTAATGCTTCGCCAGCAGCAACACCAATCGCAGCAATTAAGTTATGTCCACATCCGTGTCCAATCTCAGGAAGTGCATCGTATTCACACATAAAAGCAATAGTTGGGCCGGGTTTGCCTGTATCGTATGTTCCTAAAAATCCTGTTGGAACGATATAACCGGATTGCATTTCAAAACCAGCTTGATCTAAATAATCGACTAGTAATTTCATCGATTCAAACTCTTCATTCCCAATCTCTGGGTTGTCATAAAGTGTTTGCGCAATCATCATATAATCGGTCATGTTCTCTTTAATCTTCGCTTGAATGATTTTTTCTGCTTCCATGATGGGTGTCCTTTCTTTCGAATGTTATTCTTCTACTTCGATAGCATCTCTTGATAATTCAATGGCTTCTGCATGCCATTTTTCAATGTTTCCATTTTCTTTATTCTCAATAATAACTTTATTGACCAACTCTAGCAATGAGTCATAGTGATCACCCATTGGAATAGCCGCACTATTTGTACTGTATAGACGTTCTGGATCTAAGTCAAAGCTGTCTTGAGGTAAAATAACTAAGTTTGAGAAAGTTGCTAACATTGGTTCTGCTGAAGATGTTGACACAACCATTCCATCGATATCTCCACCGTTTAATGCGGATAGACCAACATCTAACGTGCCATACTGTTTAATATTTGCCGCTTCGGTTAAGCCATTTGCTAGCTCATATTGAATGGAACCTGCTTGTGCACCTAATACTAAATTTTCAGCTTTCAGGTCATCTAAGTTGTCATATTTTGCTGCTGTTTCTTTGGTAACCATAATCCCTTGGAAACCTAACTCAGATTCTTGTAAGTAACCTTCTGAGAATTGCATCACTTCTGCACGCGCTTCTGTAAATGTGAATCCTGCCAGTCCTAAATCAACCGACCCCGATTGAACGTTGGCAAGGACACCATTGAAATCAGTTGCTGTTATTTTTAATTCCACACCAATCTCTTCTGCAATGGCTTTTGCTAATGTAATGTCACTACCAACAATTTGACGGTCACCATTTTCATCTAAAATATAGAATTCTAGCGGAGGATAGTCTGGTGAAGTCCCAAGATTTAATACTCCGTTATCTTTGATTTGTTCTAAAGCGTCTTTCCCGTCTTTTGATTGATTTGAATTTCCACAGGCGATTAACAGAACTGCAACCATAAGCATTAAAGCAGATAATAAAATATTTTTTGTTTTTGTCATTTTGGCTCTCTCCTCTTATTAGAAAACTAGTAAGTTATTTGATCTAAGAATTCTTTTGTTCGTTGTTGTTGCGGATTATTGAATAGTTCTTCAGGTGTTCCTTGTTCTACAATGACACCGTTGTCGATAAACAACACGCGTGACGCAACTCTTTTAGCAAAGTTCATTTCATGCGTTACTATCGCTAGTGTCATCCCATCTTCTACTAATTTTTGGATAACCAATAAAACCTCTTTAACCATTTCAGGGTCTAATGCGGATGTCGGTTCGTCAAACAACATAAAATCTGGGTTCATCGCTAATGCTCTGGCGATTGCGATACGTTGTTTCTGACCACCTGACAAATTATTTGGAAACGCATCTTTCTTATCGAGTAAACCGACTTTCGATAAAAGACTTTCAGCTAATTGTTCAGCATCTGCTTTACTCATATTTTTACGTTTCATTGGTGCTAGCGTAATATTATCGAGCACTGTTAAGTGTGGGAATAAGTTAAATTGTTGAAAAACCATTCCAATATCTTCTCGAATGTTATCGATTTCTGATTCTTTCATTTTTTCATTGTTTAGTTGTTGACCTTTAAAGTAAATTTCACCATCGGTCGGTGTTTCCATTAAGTTCATACAACGTAAAAATGTTGACTTTCCAGATCCTGAAGGACCGATGATTGCGACTACTTCACCTTTTTCGATTTCAATATCAATGCCTTTTAACACTTCATTGTCACCATAATTTTTCTTTAAACTTGTTACTTTAAGCATAAGTGTTCAACCTCTTTTCTAGATATTTCATCAATGCGCTTAATGAGAACGTTAGAACAAAGTAAATGATTCCTATTACGATTAGCGGTTCAAAGACTCGAAAGGTTGAAGCTTTTACAATGTTGTTTGTGTACATAACGTCAAATACACCAACGGTTGAAACAATTGATGATTCTTTAATCATCGTAATAAACTCGTTACCTAATCCAGGGAGTACTGTACGGATGGCTTGTGGAATAATAATGGAAAACATCGTTTCACGTTTACTTAATCCTAAAGCACGTCCAGCTTCGGTTTGCCCTTTATCGACTGATTCAAGTCCCCCACGTAATACTTCACTCACATATGCTCCAGAGTTAATGGCTAATGCAACGATTGCTGTGATGAACTCACGTGAGCCATATGCTCCGCCTAAAAAGCTCAACCCTGAAAAACTAATTCCTAACATTGGTAGACCATATAACCAAACGTATAACTGCAGTAACATTGGTGTCCCACGTACGATATTTGTATAAAGGTTCGCGATAATATTCAGAGGTTTAAAATTCGACATTTTCATTAATACAACAACTAAACCAATTAAACTACCGATAATAACAGTCGATAGTGACAATACGATTGTCACCATCGCTCCTTCTAAGAATGTTGGCATCCAATCCCATATGACGCTAAAATCTAAATTGATATTTCCCATTTCCTTGTCTCCTCACTTGTATCTATTTTCTTCAAATATCCTTCAATAAAACAAAAAAGCCCCGCCTCATATCCTAAGATATAGAGGCGAGACTTATCCCACGGTACCACTCTAATGAATCTCCACGTCACACCGCGTTTAACATTTACGTTGTATTGTTGTTTTTAATTCACTCTTTTTATAACCGCTAGAATGCGGGGCTAGATCAAACTAACCAGTCTCGTAAGTGCGGTTCAATTATATATCTACTGCAGGCTTCCACTCTACCCTGCTTCGCTGGGAAAACATATAATTTACTCTCTTAGTCGTCGACCAATCTATTCAACTGTCTTGATGCGTTTTTTAACTTGCAAAAACTTTAACACTTTACACTTCAAGTGTCAAATATAAAATGATTTATTTTTCAAAACTTTTTTTATTCTAGAGTGCAGACTTCCTCTAAAGAATGTGTCTACCATTTCACAAAACGCGCGAAAAGCTTTGAAGACAAGCCGATATTCTGATATTATAGACAAGATTATAAGAGAAATGAGTGGAGAGAAAATGCGCGAAAATATAATTGAAATGACGGATGTTTCTTTTCGCTATATAGAAGAAAACCCTAGACTAGTATTAGATAATGTAAGTTTAACCGTACAAAAAGGTGAATGGATTACAATTATCGGTCCGAATGGTTCAGGTAAATCAACCCTTACGAAAGCAATGAACGGTCTAGTTCGTCCAAACAGTGGCCAAATCGTAATTGATGGGACAGAGATGAACAGCGAGAACCTATGGGCTGTCCGTCGTAAAATTGGGATGGTTTTTCAGAATCCCGAGAACCAGTTTGTAGGCGCAACGGTCGAAGATGACGTAGCATTTGGTCTTGAAAACTTAGGCATGCCGCGTGATGAAATGAAAGTACGAGTAAAGGATGCTTTAGACCGTGTACAAATGTGGGACTTAGCAGATCGCCAACCTGCGAATTTATCTGGTGGACAAAAACAACGTGCAGCAATTGCAGGTACGATTGCTTCTCGACCAGACATTATTGTGTTAGATGAGGCGACTAGCATGTTGGATCCACTGGGAAGACAAATTGTATTCGAAACAATTAAAGAGATTAAAGAAGAAGACGATTTAACCATTATTTCCATTACACATGATATTAATGAAGCATTGGAAAGCGACCGTATCGTTGTAATGGAAGAAGGAAAAATCGTTACGATTGGAAAGCCTGAAGAAATTTTTGCTTATGGGGAGAAGTTAATTGAATTAGGACTAGAAATGCCTTTCTCTGAAACGTTGAAAGCTTCTCTCGAAAAAGTTGGTTTCCCTGTACCCAAAGAATACTTAACGGATGAAAGAATGATGGAGTGGCTATGGACATACAATTCAAAAATGTAAGCTATGCTTATGAAGCAGGAACACCGATTGAACATACAGCTTTAGAAAATATTAATTTAACCATTCTATCGCAAAAAGTTACTGCGATTATTGGGAAGACTGGTAGTGGCAAATCCACATTAGTCCAACATCTAAACGCTTTGTTGAAGCCGACTGAAGGGGTCGTTCGAATCGATGACCGTTCAATTACCTCAACAACAACGAATCGACAATTGAAGGCTTTACGCAAAAAAGTCGGAACCGTATTCCAGTTTCCAGAAGCACAATTATTTGGCCAAACGATTGCAGAAGACATTATGTTTGGACCAAAGAATTATGGTGTTCGGGAAGACGAAGCTCGACAGATTGCGAGAAAAACACTTGAATTGGTCGGGTTAGATGCTTCATTTATGGAACGATCTCCTTTTGATTTATCTGGTGGCCAACAACGTCGAGTTGCGATTGCTGGTGTGCTCGCTTTAGAACCTGAAATATTAGTTTTAGACGAGCCTACTGCCGGTTTAGATCCAAAAGGTCAAAAAGAAATTCTTGATTTATTTGATCGATTGAATAAAGAAATGGGCACAACGATTATTCTGGTAACCCATCAAATGGAACAAGTCGCAGAATATGCAGATGACGTCATTGTGTTAGAAGAAGGCCGGATTGCTAAACAAGGTACGCCGCGTGAAATATTTTCAGACACAGAACTGCTAAGCACAAATTTTTTGCATGTTCCTCAGACGGTTGCCTTTACGCATGCTTTAGAACAAGAATACAAATGGCCATTTCCAAAAATGCCATTGACAACTGATGATTTAGCCATTCAGTTAAAAGAGTACTTTGAAACAGAAAAGGGGACTCGCCATGAAGAATAAAATGATTATTGGTCGTTACCTCCCTTATGATTCTTTTGTACACCGATTAGATCCACGTACAAAGTTACTTGCTGCGATTTATTATATTGTGATTATCTTTTTTGCTAATAATTTAGCGACGTATTTTACAATGGCTTTAATTGTTCTTTTTGGAATTTACTTATCAAATATTCCAATGGAACAATTTATACGGGGTGTGAAACCCATGTTCTGGCTATTCGTCTTTACGTCCGTCTTACAAATGATTTTTACTCCGGGTATCACAACTTATTTTGAATTTGGGATTATATCTATTTCAAAAGAAGGAATCAACAATGGTATCTTTGTTTTCTTACGCTTTGTGCTGATTATTTTTATGTCCATTTTACTAACACTGACCACAGAAGCGTTGAAATTAACCGATGCGATCGAGTACTTTTTGACTCCTTTTAAGAAATTAGGTCTACCGGTGGCAGACTTAGCTTTGATGTTGTCGATTGGTATGCGCTTTGTACCTACTCTAATGGATGAAGCTGAGAAGATTATGGATGCACAGCGAGCTCGTGGAATGGATTTTAATGAGGGTACTGTAACAGATAAAATTCAAAACTTAGTTCCTTTACTTGTTCCGCTATTTAATCGCTCGTTTGACCGGGCAATTGAACTGGCTACAGCAATGGAAGCACGTGATTACCAAGGTGGCGAAGGACGAAGTAAGTATCGCGAACTCAACTGGAAAGTGAAGGATACACTCGTATTAGTTGCATTTACTTTATTCTTTATAGTTATATTGCTTTTACGAAAATAAGATTATTCACATTAAAAAAAGCAGACCGGATTAATCGGTCTGCTTTTTTATCTAATTATTCTTCTTGGTTATCAACTTCGATTGTATCTGTATTGCCTTCTTCAGCTGCAGCCACTAATTGATCTGCATAGTCTTTAAACTTCTCAGAAGTACTTGTTGCACCCGTCACGACTTCAACGTCATCTGGGTTTTGCGTATCTACTAATGAGTCTTCTAATGCTGGGATAAAGTCTTGTGGACCTACCTCTACAACATTCGACATTGCATCTTGGTAACCGTCGTCTTCTAATTTATTATTTCCTTCTTCGTCTAAACTAGTGAATGTTGCATCTGTAATTTCTCCACCAGCTACAACGATTTCTAACGACTCTTTCCAGCCTGTTTCACCGAAGTTTAATTCTTCTAGTGCATATGTTCCATCTTGTAGTCCACCTTCAGCTGGTGTATCTGCTGCATCATCTGATCCACATGCTGCTAATAATAAAGCTGATGATAATGTAAGACCTGCTAATAATTTTTTCACAATAAAATCTCCTTTTTGTTAAGAATTTTTAACACTTTTATTTTAACAAAAATTATGGATTTAGCCAATCATATTCATCATTCGTTAGACTAAAGTTTTCAGATAAACCATCAGTCGTATATACTTCACGATTCTTTGTAATGAATACACCTTCTACATTACGATAATTATTCACATACTCGAGACCCTCTACCAGTCCAAAACCAAAAGCTACAGTCGATAGTGCATCTCCATCAATAGAGTCTTCTGAAATAATCGTTACACTCGCCAATTCATTTTCAAATGGATAGCCGGTTACAGGATTCATTAAATGATGATACATGACACCATCTTGCTCAATGTATCTTTCATACACTCCAGATGTGACAATCGATTGGTTGCGTAAGTTTATTGCGGCAACGTAAGTTCCGCGACTATCAAACGGGTCTTGTACACCAACGTTAAAACCACCAGAATCACGTGTAGGAGAATCTCCCATAACAACGACGTTTCCACCTAAATCAATAATCGCTGTTGTAACCCCATTTTCAATAAATAATTCTTTTACTTCATCTGCGATATAGCCTTTTGCAATGGCACCAAGGTCTATTTTCATACCTGCTTCTTGTAAGAACACTTCGTTTGTCTCTGTATTTAACTCAACCCATGTATGGTTGACCAATGGCAAGACTTCTTGAATCTCTTCTCGTTCAGGTACACGTGCATCATCAAAACCTATACGCCATAAATCCGTTACGGGTCCGATTGTATAATCAAAACCACTTTTTGATACAGCACTATAATCTGCAGCCATTTTTATTAATGGAAAAACGTCTTCAGAAACTTTAACAGATGCTTCTCCTGCCGCTTCATTTACAGCATCCATCTCTGAACCGGGTTCATTCGTTGTAATTTTATCTGCTAGCTCAGAAATTCGTTCAACTGCTAAGTCTAATACCTCTTCTTTTCCTTCATCGTAAATTCTTAAAGATACATAAGTCCCCATTAAGAATTCAGTGGTATCATATGGCGTTTCGAGTAAAACTGGTTCTTCCGTTGTCTCTGTTTCTGTTCCATTTGTACCACATCCGACTAGTACAAACATAAGTAAGCCTAAAACGATCCAAATTTCTTTTTTATCGATATCGAATTTCTTTAACATCTTGTTACTCCTAACTATTTAATTAGTAATTTACAAAAATAAAACAGGTAGGAAAACCTACCTGTTTTTTAGGATATACTATTTTATTTCGATAAGCAACTGATTATTCAGCTGAGTTATCAATCTCAATTGTAGTTGTGCTGCCTTCTTCAGCTGCATCAACTAGTTGTTGTGCGTACTCTTTGAACTTATCTGAAGTTCCTGTAGCTCCTGAAATAACTTCAACATCTGAAGGATCTTGCGCTTCAACTAAAGCTTCTTCTAGACCTGGGATAAAGTCTTGTGGACCTACTCCATCAGTTTCAGTCATTGTTTCTTGGTAGTTGTCGTCTTCGATTTTCAATTCTCCAGCCTCGTTTACTGAACTCCAAGTAGCGTCAGTAATTTTACCGTCTGCAACAACAATCTCAAGTCCTTCTTTCCAACCTGTTCCACCAAAGTTTAACTCTTCTAGTGCATATGTTCCATCTTGTAATCCACCTTCTGCTGGTGTATCTGCTGCGTCATCTGATCCACACGCTGCTAATAATAGAGCTGAAGATAATGTAAGACCTGCTAATAATTTTTTCATTTGTATTTCTCCTCTTTTAGTATAATTGTTGAGTTATTCACAACTCTTGTTCAATTGATTACACTGATATAATATCATTTCACATAGAAGAATGCAATAGTTTTCGTAAAATAGTTTTAATATTCACAAACTATCTCTGCAAACAACTACGACATCGCAACCCCATCCAGTTACCTTTATTCGCATTGTGAAACTATTGATACTATTATTTCAACATCGTTTAGTTCGCATATTCACATAGTTTCTTATTGTGAAATATGCTAACAACTTATTTCTATTGGTCTTAAATCCATTCTATTTATTTCAACAAAAAAATGCACCAAGCCATTTCGCTCAATGCATCTTCTTATCTTCATTAATCTTAAGTTGTTATATCTACTTCGAGATTTTCATTTGTTTCCGGATTATCACTCGTTATCTCTACAAGAAGTCGATGCGGTAAACAAACCAGTGTATCTCCTACACGATGCGCGTCACCTTGTCTGACACATAGCTGATCAGGGCAACTTGCTTCTGAGATTGTAACAACTGTTCCTTCTCTTACAATTGTATTTTCATGCCCATGATTGTCTGTGTAGACATAAACTTCTCGAGTAGCATCATCTTTGAGTTCAAAATGATGTAGTACTTCTCCGTCCACTGAAATCAGTGCCGTATTATACTCTACATCCGAAGCGCTATTGGCATAAGAAAAGATGATGACAGGAAGAAAGGATAAAACAACTAGAAATAGTAGTAATACGATATCTCCTGGTTTCATCATTTTTAATAACTTCTTCATATCATCACCTAATTAAATGGATTTAATTGTTAACTGCTTCTAAGATTAAGTTTACAGCTTCGATAATTGCCTCAGATGTAATTGTCGCACCTGATACAACTTCAACTTCTGTTGAGTTGGTTTCAACAATCGCTGCTGGTACGTCTGCTAATGCTGGGTCTGCTAGACCATCTGTTTCTTCATGTTCTGTAACTTCAACATTGGTAATAGTTCCGTCTTCAACAGCTGCTACTACTGTCATCGGTCCATTATGACCTTGAACGGTTACTTGATATGATGTTGCAGCTGCGAATAGAGCTTCGTCTACGGCACTTTTAACTGCATTTGATGTTACAGTTGCACCTGAAACAACATCTACATCTGTTGAGTTGCTTTCGACGATCTCAGTCGGTAAATCTGTAACTGCTGGGTCCGTTAAACCTTCAGTTTCAGAATGTTCTGTTACAACTACATCCGAAATTACTCCGTCTGCTACGGTTACTTCTACACTTAATGGTCCATGTGCAGCGTCAACCGTTGCTTCGTAAGTACCATCATTATATGTTGCAGCTCTAACTTTAGCACCTAGTCCTAAAGCTTTTTCTACTGCTTTAATAACTGCTTCTGATGTGACCGTTGCAGATGATACAACATCTACGTCTGTTCCGTTACGCGCGATAATGGCTGCTGGAACGTCTTCTAATGCCGGATCTGCTAGACCATCTGTTTCTTCATGTTCTAAAACAACTACACTTGTAATAACGTTGCCTTCTACGACTACTTCAACTGTCATCGGTCCGTTATGTCCTTCTACAGTTTCTGTATACGTTCCGTCGAAAAATACATTATCTGATACTTCAACTTCCTCATCTTCTTCGCCTTCATCTACTACTGGAGCTTCTGAAGCTTCGCCAGCTTCACCTGTTAATGCGATATTTACTGCATTGATAATACCTGTAGATGTGAACGTTGCACCTGACACAACTTCAACTTCTGTTGTGTTTCCTGCAACCATTGCTGCTGGTACTTCTTCAATCGCTGGATCTGAAATACCCGGCGAGTCGCTGTGGCTTAATACTTTTACATCTGTAATTTCGCCACCTTCAACTGTTACTTCAACGCTAATTGGTCCACTATAACCATCGGCTGAACCACTGTACACACCATCTTCAACACTATCAAGGTCCGCTACTTCTGCATTACCTGATGAAAAAGAGTAGTTATTCGTCATGATGAATACTGTTGCCATCATAACAAAGAACCCAGCTAATAAATACTGAATTGTTAATTTCGTTTTTCTTCCCATTTTAAGCTTACATCCTTTCTATATTAGAGTCGATTAGAATCCAAAGTCGTCAATATGTCTTTGTGCTGGTGTTACGTTACCGTTGTCTAAAATACGTTTAGACGCATTAATCATTGGCTCAGGTCCACATACAAAGAAGTGTCCTTTTGCGTAATCAGCTGCACCTTTTTGCTCTAAGTATTCATTTGTAATGAATCCAAAGTCATATCCTTCAACTTCCTCGTTAGAGAATATAATGTGAACGTGGAAATTAGGGTTCGCTTTTTTGATTTCTTCAAGTTCTTCTAACATAAACATATCTTCTTCAAATGATAATCCCCATACTAGGTGGATTTCACGTTGTGAACCAATCTGGTGTGCATTACGTGCAATACTCAACATTGGTGTTAAACCAATACCACCAGCTAGTAAAGTAAATGGCACACTTTCATCTAATTCTTGGATGTGTGGTGGGAACATATCTCCATATGGTCCTTCTAATACTGCTGTATCACCGGCTTTTGCATTCATTAGTGAATTTGTCCAGTCTCCAGCTTCTTTAATCATAAATTCAATTGAGTTGTTGAAACGATCAGTAATTGAACTTGATGTAGAGAACGGATGACCTTCTTTAGTAATACCATTCGCATCTTTAAAGTAAATCCAGAAGTATTCGCCTGGGTTGTATTCAGGGATTTGCCCTTCTTTTGGTTCAAATTCTAAAACATATAATGACGGTGTTCCTTTGTAAATTTTACCTAAGTTGTATTTAGGTAATAGACGTAATTTAATTTTCCACATGAAGTAGTAACCTACGACAAAAATTGTGTACGCTGAGAGTAATACCATAAAGATTGTATTTTCGCGTAACATATCGAGATTAAACAAGTGAAAGTACACAAAAATATTTGCCACAACTGGTAAACGATGTAACCATAAGTTTAATTCACGGTTTTGTTTTTCTTTAAATTTACGTAATTTTGGATTATTGTTTACGAACATTCCCGATAATGAGAACATACCAGTAAACATGATCAGAATTAATGCAAATGCTGCTCCCCAACCTGTTAACGTAACGACCGGCCATGTTCCATCCGCTATAAATGAGAAAGCTGTCCATTGTAAAATAACGTGTAGAACAACCAACAGTGTAAGCATAATTGACATTACCCCGTGAACCTCAAACATATGTGGCATTCCAAAATGTTTTTCAATAAACCGAGGACGAGACCCGATAAATGTTACTGTTAACATACTTGTATATGCTAGTAATCCTGAAGACCAAGAAACAAGATCTCCTACTCTAATCGAAGGCATGTTTAATAACATTGCTCCTAATAATGTCGCAAAACTAGATAGTGCGATGATTGGGAATAACCAATCTGCCCAAAACTCTTTATTTTTCATTTTTTTTCTCCTTTTCCTAATTGATGTCCATTACCATCTGTGATTAGACAATGTAAATAAAAACATTGGATAAGTCCTTTGTCTTTCTTAAACGAATCCATATATTGTATGAATACTCCGTTTAAATAGTATTATACATTTTAGTGCAATTACGAACAAGGCTAATTCGTGATTTATCCATATTATCCGATATAACCATTCCTTCACTATTATTGTCCGAGGGTCATTTCATACCAAGCTTGTGATAAGGGACTTAGTTTCGCCTCTTCACTTTGCATTTTTTTAATGGTTGCAATATTTTTCATCATAAAGTTCCCAGCTAAACCGACTGCTACTCCAGCAAGAATACCCGCAAAGGATAAGACTGGCAGATAAAGCATGACGCTAATAGACTGTGCGATAAAACTTGCGACCAATAATTGGCCCACGTTAAACAATATACCTCCAGTTGCACTGATCCCGATAAAGCTGACTCTCTTAGGTCCGAGTTTTCGAACAGCCAACATGCTAAAGAAACTTAAATACGATCCTGCAAAGCTATATAAGAATGTTGAAAGTGTTCCACCAAGTAAGGTAGACAACAACAATCTCATCGTCACCACTTTAAAACTATCTTTCGAAGATAGTGTAAAAATGGCAACTAACGTAATCATATTCGACAATCCTAATTTAGCACCTGGAGCAAATGCAAAGAGATTTGGAATGAGTCGTTCTAACATGGCAATCACAGTTGCTTGTGCCGCTAATAATGCAATATATACAGATTTTTGCGTTTTAGTCACTTTGATAACCTGTCTTTCTTTGTGAGACTCTTTTCACCATTTGTCATTATATCCATTCTTACACCATAT
>DAIOTD010000006.1:17929-32345 GCA_036752205.1 Atopostipes sp. | reverse complement strand
ACTTCTTGAATATGGTGAATTAGCTCAACATAATCAGTTGCTGTTGCTTTATCAATATTCACAATAAAACCAGCATGCTTCGTGGAAATTTGTGCGCCACCCCAAGTTAATCCTTGTAAACCTGCATCTTGGATGAGCTTTCCAGTAAAGTGCCCTGTTGGACGTTTAAAAACTGAACCACATGATGGATATTCCAAGGGTTGCTTTGAAGTTCTTAGAAATGTTAATTCATCCATACGTTCTTTAATTTTTTCAGGGTTGCCTGATTTTAGAGCGAATGTGACATCTAATACAATATCATCTGTTTTTTGAAGCTTACTGTTACGATATGTAAATTCCATTTCGTCGTTCTGAGCTTCAATCACTCGACCATCTCGCGTTAAAATGGTTACTTTTTCAATGACATCTTTTACTTCGCCTTCATATGCGCCAGCGTTCATATAAACCGCTCCCCCTGTACTTCCAGGAATACCACATGCAAACTCAAGGCCTGTTAGTTTATGCGCGTAAGCTGTTTCACTGACTTCTATAATGGGTGCACCAGCCTCAACGATTAATTTATTGCCTTCTTTTTTAATATTGTTTAATTCGGTTAAGATAACCGTTACGCCACGTATTCCACCATCACGAACAATTAAGTTACTCGCGTTACCTAAAATGGTTAATGGTAACTCTTGTTTTTTTACCCAATGGATGACTGCTTTGACTTCATCTACGGATGCAGGGAAGAATAATAGATCAGCAGGCCCACCAGTTTCAGTATACGTATAGTTTGATAATGGTTCATTTTCTTTCACAATAAGTGAAGGAAATTGTTGTTTTAGTTCTGTATAGTCCACTCGTATTATTCCTTTCAGTTAAAAATGACTTTTAAAGCATTTTCAATATCTATATAGCTTATTTCAAGGTAGCAAAATTATGCTATCTAACCTTACGACTATAAGTAATTTAAAAACAATTGTCAAGATTGACTTTAGTATTATCTAGCCAAATTTGTTATTGTCTTTCTTGCAAAGAAAAACACCTATCCGAGGCTAATCAAATAGGTGCTTGAAATGTCTTGGTTATTAATTTTCTAAATCATTGTCTTTTGAAGATTTTCTGTCGTTTTCTGTTTCGTATGTTGCATCATCCAGCACGACATAATCTACTTCGATCATCCGTTCCTCATCGATATTCAGTAGAACACTATAGATTCGTCCATTCTGAATTTCACTGGTTGTTAAAACATAGTTGTTCACTCGAACTGACACACGTTCGTCTTTGTCCGGTACATAACCGATGTGATGAATAATATATCCAGCAATCGTGTCCACTTCATCTGATTCAATATCTTCATCAAAATAATCATTAAACTCGTCAATTAGGAGACCACCACTGACAAAGTAGTTAAAATCATCAATTATACGAATATCGCCAAGAGTCGTTACGTCTGATTCGTCATCAATATCGCCTACAATTTCTTCCAGTAAATCTTCCATTGTAACGATTCCTTCAACTCCACCATACTCATCAATTAAAATAGCCATATGTTGTTGTTCACGCTGAAACTCAATTAATAAATCGTCCGTATAGATTGTCGATGGCACTAACATTGGACGATTTGAGATTTCCATTAAATCAATGGCTTCAAAGCCACTTTCACTCGCTGCTCTCAGTAAATTCTTTGAGTGGATAATACCAATAACATTATCTTTCTCATCTTTATAGAGTGGAATACGCGAATACGGGCTTTCGATTATACGCATCAAGTTTTCTTCATAGATTGCATCGACATCGATCATAATTGTATCCGTTCTTGGAACCATTACCTCTCGAGCAATCTTTGTATCTAATGATAGAACACCTTCCATCATATCTAACTCATCCATATCGAAGCTGTCACTTTCACGACTTTGCTCGATAATGACCCGCATCTCTTCGCGAGTGAATTTCTCCTCTGATGCCGTGAAATCGATGGGTGTTATTTTTTGAAGAATACCTGTAGAAGCAGATAACAACCAAATAAATGGTCGGAATAACTGCTGGACAAATACAATGATGCCACTTGTGCTCATCGCAATTGTTTCAGGCATTTGTAATGCGATTTGTTTTGGAAATAACTCACCAAAAACTAGTGTAAAGTACGATAGAATCAATGTAACTATAACAGTAGCAACTGTGTTAGCCCCTGAAAAATCCGGTAAATAGTCCGCAAATACTAACGTAAAGCTTGTTGCAGCCTGCGCACTGGACAGGAATCCTGCAAATGTAATGGCAACTTGTATCGTTGCTAAAAAGTCATCCGCATTATCTAGTAAATATAAGACTCGCTTAGCTTTTTTGTCTCCATCTGCTGCATGCTGGTTCATTTTAGATTTATTGATTGATACAAAAGCAATTTCTGCTGCCGCAAAAAAAGCATTGATCAACGTTAAAATGATAATAACTATTAACTGGGACATCAAGGAACTCTCGGATGAATCCATATCTCAACTCTCTCCTCATAATATGTGTACATGTTTTTTTATTATTAAATAATGAAAAGCGGTTTAGCTTATAAAATAAACTAAACCACTTTTGTGTATTACTACTATTATAGAGTAAGTCTCTATCTTTGTGTAGTCATAATTTTGAATATTTGATTAAAATTTTGTTGCTTTTTTCTGGTAACGATCTGCAAATCCTGTTTTACGTAGGATAAATTTGATAATCTCTACGAATACGACAATACTAAATGAAGCAACTACTACAATAATCCAGCCTTCTGCTGTTGGTGGAAGTGTTACATCAAAGAATTTATTTATTCCTGGAATTAAGATAACACCGTAAAGTAGCACACCTGATAGTAATGAAGCACCATTTAGATATTTGTTATTGAACGGGTTTGAGCTAAATAACGACCCAAAGATTGATTTCACGTTAAATGCGTGGAATAACTGGATAGTACCTAGTGTTGCAAAAGCCAATGTTTCAGCCATATTGACCACTAATTCTGGATCCATACCAACTGTTGGTGCATATTGGAAACGTGCATACCAGTAAACGAATAAGGTTAAGGCACCTTCTAAAATACCTTGGTAACCAATACTTGGTAAAACTCCGTTCGATAAGAAACTAGATCCTGGTTCACGCGGTTCAAATTCCATAATATTCGCTTCAGAATCTTCCATACCTAATGCAATAGCAGGGAAAACGTCAGTTACCAAGTTAATCCATAAAATATGGATTGGTTCTAAAATTTGCCATCCTAGTAGTGTCGCAATAAACAATGTTAATACTTCACCTAAGTTAGCTGATAGTAAATATTGTACAGCTTTTTGAATGTTCGCAAATACTTTACGACCTTCTTCAACTGCGTGCACAATCGTTGCAAAGTTATCATCGGCAAGGACCATATCCGAAGCACCTTTTGATACTTCTGTACCAGTAATCCCCATACCAACACCAATGTTTGCTTGTTTTAATGAAGGAGCATCGTTGACTCCGTCACCCGTCATTGAGATAACTTTATCTTTTGATTGCCATGCACGGATAATGCGTACTTTATGTTCTGGCGATACTCGAGCGTATACAGAATAGTTCTCAACATTTTGAGCTAATTCTTCGTCCGTCATTTCGTTTAATTCCGCACCTGTTAAAACATGCTCTTCGTTATTTGAATCATTTGCATCTAATATCGTTAATCGTTCTGCGATTGCTTGAGCTGTAATCGCATGGTCTCCCGTAATCATAATAGTACGGATACCAGCAGTACGTGCTTGTTCAATCGACCCACGCGCTTCTTCTCGTTCAGGGTCAATCATTGCGACTAATCCAGCAAAAGTTAACTCGTTTTCAAGCGTTTCTGAATTAATTTCAGCTGGTAATTCATCAATGATTTTGTAAGCTCCAGCTAGTACACGTAATGCTTCTCGAGCCAATTCTTCGTTTGATTCTAATACGTGTTGTTCATCCGCTTCGGTAAATTCTGAAACTTCTCCGTTATTGTAAACATGCGTTACACGTTTAATTAATTGATCCGGTGCACCTTTAACAGCTACTAAGTAACGGCCATCTTCTAATTGATGTACGGTTGACATTAATTTACGATCGGATTCGAAAGGCACTTCTTCTATACGAGGTGTTTGTTCAAGAGCACTCTCTAATTCAAATCCTTTATCTAGTACATATTGAATCATAGCAATTTCTGTAGGGTCTCCGACTAAATCACCATTGTTATCTGTGTCTGCATCGTTTGCGAAACTTGTTGATCTTACTAACGGATGGTTTAAATCCATCTCTTCTGATGCATCATGGACTTCACCGTTATAGTAAACTTTTTCAATCGTCATTTTATTTACAGTTAATGTACCTGTTTTATCTGATGCAATAACTTGTGTACTTCCTAATGTTTCAACAGCTGGAAGTGAACGAACAAGTGCATTTCTATCGGCCATATTTTGCGTACCAATTGATAAGATAATTGTTGTGATTGCTGGTAAACCTTCCGGAATCGCTGCTACCGCTAAAGAAACTGCAACGAGTAACATATCTGTCCATTCAATACCACGTAGGAATACCCCTACTACGAAAGTTAAAATTGCAATACCAATAATCATATACGTTAGTGTTTTACCTAACTTCTCTTGGTCTTTTTGTAAAGGTGTTAATTGCGATTCAGTGGATTCAAGCATTGAAGCAATGTGACCCACTTCTGTGTCCATTCCTGTACCTGTAACCACACCTAATCCACGACCATACGTAACGTTTGTACTTGAGAATACCATGTTATGTCGGTCACCAATTCCAGCTTCGTCTTCGATAATTTCTGTATCTTTTTCGGAAGCAACAGACTCACCTGTTAAGGCAGCTTCTTCAGCTTGTAATGAGTTTGCTTCGATTAAGCGCATATCCGCCGGTACAACGTTACCCGCTTCGAGTAAGACGATATCTCCTGGAACAATTTCCGTACTTTTCATCACTTGAATTTTTCCATCACGACGTACTTGAGCTTCTGGTGAAGCCATTTGTTGTAGTGCGTCTATCGCTTCTTCTGCTTTGTTTTCTTGGAATACACCCATAATAGCATTTAAAATAACAACAATCATAATAACAACCGCATCTGACATGTGCCCACTTACTGCCCATGAAACAACAGCCGCTATCATTAACACAATAATCATAAAATCCTTAAATTGTGCAATAAATTTCTGGAGCGTTGTTGTGTGCTCCGTTTGTTGGATTTCGTTTTCACCATATTTCTCTAGTCTTGCTGCAGCTTCTTGTGAAGTCAGACCAGTTTTTACATCCGTATCTAATTGAGAGATGACATCTTCTTTCGACAGACGGTATGATTCTATATCTTTCATTTTCCATTTCCTCCTTAGTAAGTTAGAATTCATTGCATAAGTCTTACCTTTAAATTAAAAAGAGACCTATGCACAGACAGTTTCCTTAAAAACCGCGGCATAAGTCTCACTAATTAAGTACAGTACCAGTGGACTAATTCAAAGCTTAGTCACTTATCGTTGTTGATACTGACGAGGACTTTTGCCCTCTAGTTACTCCCTTATGAATCATTCAGTTGACATTATTATACGCATATACATCTTTAAAATCAACTGTCAGACCGTAGTTTTATTGGTTTTTTAAGAAAATGATCAGCTAAACGCTTTCAATAATTCTTCGTAACGAGAACCCACTCCATTGATTTCGATTTCACGCTGTTCAAAATGATTGACATCTGTTTTCAAGCGGATTTCTAATCTTTCTGCTGGTAATTCAGCTGGTGCAACAGAAGACCATTCGACAACAGTAATGCCGTTGCCCTCAAAATACTCTTCTAATCCGAGCTCACTTGCTTCACTTTCATCTAAGCGATATAAATCAATATGATATAACGGTAAGCGTCCATCTTGATACTCTCGAATAATCGTATAAGAAGGACTTTTAATAATACGTTTAACGCCTAGACCTTCACCAATCCCTTTTGTGAACGTTGTTTTACCCGCACCTAAATTACCTTCTAAAAGCAAGGTCATACCTGGTTCTAATAATTCTGTTAGCTTTTTTGCTAAATTCATTGTTTGTTCTTCATTCTCTGTAAGAATCTTTACCATATTCATCCCCCATCCGATTTTACGTTCAATATAGTATACCAATTATTTTTGAAAATGAGTATCATTTCAAATCAGAGAAATTAACGGTATAATGTTTAGGATAATACTTTGAAGATGGAGTGGATGGAACCGATGTTAAAAATAGAAACAATGACAGTTGGGATGGCTCAATCCAATTGTTATATCGTTCATAATGAAACGGAAGCAATCATTGTTGATCCCGGTGGCGAACAAGCGCGCATAGAACAAACAATTGAGCGATTAGATATTAAACCTATAGCCATTCTACTGACACATACACATTATGATCACATTGGGGCTTTGGAAGGTATTCGAGACACGTATAATGTCCCTGTTTATGTGGCTGCAGAAGAAAATAGTTGGTTAATGGATCCGATGAAAAACTTATCTGGGTATGTAGGTGAGCCTATTACGACGAGACCAGCTGAAGAAAATCTTCTCATAGGAGATGAGATGACGATTGGAGAATTCACGTTTAAGGTGCTCCCCACTCCAGGACATTCTCCCGGTGGGGTATCCTTTGTGTTTATGGATGGGGACTTTGTCATAACGGGGGACGCATTATTCGGAGGAAGTATTGGCCGCACAGATTTTCCAGGTAGTAATCATGAGCAGTTGCTAACGTCTATTCGTGAACAACTCTTTACGTTACCTGAACATTACACGATTTATCCTGGTCACATGGGCCGTTCAACTATTGGACATGAAAAGAATTATAATCCTTTCTTTTAATCAGATTATCAAATGGAAAACTCCAAGAGAATGAGTGTAAAAACACTTCTCTCTTGGAGTTTTTTCTTATATATGGTATTTGTGTCCATTGTCTTTCCATTTAAAGCTGGCTGTACATTTTACAATGTCTCCAACTTGAACACGATGTTTTGAAATTAACGTGTCGTTCTCATCAACGTTGAATTCCACATAGGATTCAACTGCTTCGCCAATTTGTATTTCTTTCTCGAAAACAACGTTTCCTTCTGATGGTGAGTGGGTCGCTAAAAATTCATCTCCTAGTGCATCAAGCATCCAGAGGAAATAGTTCGCATTATTCGCATGGAAATTGATATCGATATCAAAGTAACTGACGTTGAAATCTTTTCTTTTCGCTTCGTCTATATTTTGAATCGCTTCTGGTTTAGGCATCCGCTTAATTCGACGCGTCTCTTCTGAACCATAGTCTTTCCCAATTTCGGCTGGAATGCGTGACAGCTTGCGGTTATCGTCCATTAAAGCAAAGACTGTCATAACGTAGACTAGTAAGTTTCCTTCTTCATCATACACTTCAAATTCTCGATACGAGAATAGACGGTTGAACTCTTTAGCGAATGTTTTTATTTGAATCGTCTCATTTGCTTTAGGCATTCGATTTACTTGAATATCGTATTGGATTATAATCCAGTGAAGTCCTTGTTCTTCTACGGGATGTTTCGATACAATCTGAGTTTGCTCGCCTGAAACTTCTATTAAAACACTCATTAAATTTGGTAACGTAATCGTTTCATACCGATCGCTTAGATAATAAGGAACTCGGTATTCCTTTTCAAAAACTTTAGGTTTCAAATACATCATCCTTCTTTTAATCATTGCACTTATTCGTAGAGTTATCATACCGTTAAGTCTCTTAAATGTATAGTTTTAATCCCGTTATTGTTGTTCCTGTTTTTGGTCTTCGTCTACTGTTTCTAACGTAACGGCTCCTTCAATTTTTTTATCTAATACTAAACGCCGAACCATGTCTAAAGCAGAGAGTACTGATAACTGACGATTTTGGTTCCGTTTATAGGCAAAATGATATTTTTTAGCTATCGTTTCCATACCTTCTTTTGCCAGTCCAATCCAAACAGTACCCGGAATTTCACCTTCGAGTGAAGAAGGACCAGCCACACCGGTTAAAGATACACCTATATCCACATCAAACTTCTTCATCACTTTTTCAGCCATTTCAATCGCACATTGTGCACTCACGACACCATGCTTTTCAATGGTCTGTTTTGTGACACCTAAATTTTTATTTTTGACTTCATTACTATAAGTTACCATGCCACCATTTAGAATCTTACTTGCCTCTTCCAAACTCGATAAAGAACTTAACAATTCTCCACCCGTCAGACTTTCAGCTGCTGTAATCATAAGACCTTCATCCGTTAGTAATTGCTTAACTGTTTCAAGTAAGCTTTGGCTTTCTTCAGAGTAGACATAATCTTCTACTCGCTCATACACTTCATCTCTTAAAGCATCCGCTTTTTGGACCGCAGCTTCTTTATCTTTTTCTTGGACGTTGATTTGTATCTCTATTTCGTTTTGCATTGGATACACGTGGATTTGATTTTTCATAATGGGTTCGAGTTTTTTCGTTAATTCAACCTCACTCAACCCAAATAAGCGAAGGACGCGACTTTCAAAAAACCGGTTATTTAATAGCTTATCCATTAATATTGGTTTCGCTTCTTCAATATAAGTGGGTTCGAGTTCATCAAAAGGTCCTGGTAGTAACAGATAAGCTTTCTCTTCTGACTGATAGTATAAACCAACCGCTAACCCTGTTACGTTACGAATCGGTAGCGACTCTTGTAAAATCATCGCTTGTAATTGATTACTCTCGGGCATCACAAAGTTTGAATTTTTATGGTACGTGATAATTTTATCTTCAGAAGGTTGATCTAAAACGAGCGGTTGTTCCAAATAGTCTGAGAGAGTTTGTTTCGTAATATCCTCTTCATCAGGACCTAAACCACCAATGAGCACCAATAATTCAATGTCCTGGCCCGCTTGTTCAATCGCCTCGATTAACATTTCAGGCGAAGCTTTAACAAAACTGCTTTTTTGCACTTCAATGCCTGAGTTTGTCAATTCTTTTGCTAGAAACATCACATTTTGATCTTGAGCTTTTCCTTGTAATATATCTGTACTGATCGATATAATTTCAGCTTTCATGTCTAACGCCCCTTTCAATCCGTGTCTTTATTTTAAAGATTCCTTTAGAAACTTGCAATGAATTAGAAATATCATTCCGTTCATCACTTTTAGTTGGTGCAATATGAATATATGTTATAATTTCACTAAGGTTATAGAGAGTTGATTACAAGATATTATATCTCGAAGGAGTAATGAAAGGTGTTTGAATCATGGATAGAAAAGATGTCTCTTTATCAACAGCAATCATAGAAATAACAGATTTAGCCAATAATATACAAGCATTTAAAAACTTACTAACGAATAAGACGAAGTTTATGGCTGTCGTAAAAGCTGATGCTTACAGTCACGGTGCAGTTCCTCTTGCTCGTGAAATGGAAGAGCGGAAAGCTGTCGACTACTTTGGTGTTGCTCAATTAAGCGAAGCCTTGGAACTAAGAGAAGCTGGAATCCAAATGCCCATTTTAGTATTTAATGCCGTTAGACCGGAAGATATTTCTTATGCCATTCAACAAAATGTAACATTAACGGTATTTACGAAAGAATTAGCTAAAGATATAGCAGCGACAGCGGAAGAACTTGAATTGAAGGCAAATGTGCACCTGAAAATTGATACGGGAATGGCACGGTTAGGGGTCACAACATTTGAAGAAGCTTACGAAATTTATCAACTGTTAGATTCCGACTATGTGCATGTTGAAGGAATTTTTACTCACTTCGCACAAGCGACAGACGATAGCACGGAAAACTATACACATGAACAATTCCGACGATTTAAAAAGGTATTAGACGGTTTTGATGCTAAAGGCATTTCCTTCGAGTTACGCCATAGCTGTAATACAGCTGGAACCATTAACTTTCCTGAATACCATTTAGACATGGTCCGAGTTGGGTTAGGTTTATATGGCTTCAATCCATCCCTTACGAATAAAGACAAGATTCAGTTAACACCGATTCAAACGGTCAAAACGACTGTAACTTATGTGAAAGATTTTCCGGCAGGTGAAAGTGTCGGTTATGATCGGACTTACGTTTCTAACGAACCAATTCGCATGGCTACCGTCGCAATCGGTTATGCAGACGGTGTCGCTAAAAGCTTATCGAATAAAGGTCTCTTTACATACAAAGGGCAACGTATTCCGATAATTGGCGATGTTTGCATGGATCAAATCATGTTGGATATTTCGGACATTCCAGCGATCAAAATTGGTGATCAAGTTACCTATGTTGGAAAAGCTACAGACGATAATATTGAAATGACTGAAGTAGCCCACATGATTGACGCTTCACCTTACGATTTACTCTGCCGCATGGATGAACGAGTCAACCGAATCTATCTTAGAAGCGAGGCTTAGAATATGACTAAAAAAAAGAAGAAAACTAAAGATAGTGGATCTTGGGTTCTGCTACTCATTGTCTCAGCCCTTACTGGTGGATTAGCTGGAATATTCTATCCTGACATGGATTTCTCGTTCCAGCTGTTTGATATTCTTATACTCGTTGCTGCTTTTATATTGAGCTTACCCATTCACGTTATTTTACATGAAGTTGGGCATTTAATTGGTGGGAAGTTATCCGGTTATGACTTTATTATGTTCCGATTGTTTAATACAATTTGGATTAAAACAGATGATGGCATTTCAAGGAGACGACAAGTGGTACAAGGTATTCTAGGTCAGGCCTTAATGGCTCCTCCAGAAGACGAGGAGAACCCACCGTTTCTGATTTATCACTTGGGCGGAGTTATCGTGAATTTGTTGACGGCCTTTCTGTTACTTATTATTGCCAATACATTGACGAGCTCCTTACTGCAAATGATTCTTGTCGTTAGTGCCGGCTCAGCTTTACTTTTATTCGTCTTAAATATTGTGCCGATGAAACCAAATGATGGGTATAACATTGTCCATCAAATCAAAAATCCTGAAGCGACTACAGAGATGACAAATGTACTCAGACTTTATGCTGAAATGGTAAAAGGAAAGCCTTTTAGTGAGATTCAACACGCTATCTACATAGATAAAATTGGGTCATTTACTGAACCGAACAACGTCACACTTTATACGTTTAAAGCTGCTGCCTACTTTGAACAATTGGATTTCCAAGGTGCACGGGAAATTTATGCCGACCTATGGGAAGAGCGTTCTGCATTATTGGAAATGCACAAACCAGATGTTTTCCTAAACTATTTATTCAGTTTATTGATGACAGACCCCTTTCATCCGGATGTCGCAACTATAAAAGAGACGAAGATCTATAAAAACTTTCATACTATGAAGGTAGCGGATACGTTAAGAGTACTTGCTGCTGAAGCTATCTATATCGAAGGTGACTTTTCTAAGGCAAAAGCTTATTTAGTCGAAGGCAGACCGATGATTGATAAAGCACCTACGATTACGGAAGAAAACTTAGAGCATCTATTATATGATCACTTGGAACGTGAAATCGCGCGATTAGAAATAGAAACAGATTAAAACAGACAATCCTCCTAACATCTTGGTTAGGAGGATTTTTAATGTAGAAAATACTATTGCTTATTTTATAGTTAACAGAATGATTTAGCTAAGAATCGAGGATATCCGATACTATTTTGAAATAGTGACGTATATTTTCACATATAGCAATCTATTTTTAATTAGTGACATGAACTTTATTTTAAGCCCATCTATTTTGAAATAGTGACCTATATTACATAAGCAGGTGTCACTATTTTATTTTAGTGACGAATATTGAGCTAGACTAAATACTGGACAAGTACTTTTGAGCGTTTCCCTATAAATTCGATATAAGTTAATCGATGAACACGAAAAAAGACTTGAGATTTTTAGTCTCAAGTCTTTTTGTTTAAATTTTGATTGTTTTAGTACATGCCTGCGCCTGGGTCCATCATTGGAGCTGCGGCTTCAGGTTCTGGGATTGTTGCGACAGCTGCTTCTGTTGTTAATAGTAATGCCGATACTGATGAAGCATTTTGTAGCGCTGAACGCGTTACTTTCTTCGGATCAATAATTCCTGCATCAATCATATTAACTAACTCGCCAGTTACTGCGTTAAATCCAATTCCTACCTCGCTATTTTTCAGACGTTCAATAACAACACTTCCGTCTACTCCAGCGTTTTTAGCAATTTGGCGAACAGGTTCTTCAAGCGCACGGATAATAATATTGACACCCGTTTGCTCGTCACCTTCTAATTCGATTTCTTCCAATTTGCTTAAGATGTTGATGTAAGCTGTTCCTCCACCAGGAACAATACCCTCTTCAACAGCTGCACGAGAAGCGTTTAGAGCGTCTTCGATACGTAATTTACGTTCTTTAATTTCAGTTTCTGTTGCTGCTCCAACTGATACAACAGCAACTCCACCTGCTAATTTAGCAATACGTTCTTGTAGTTTTTCACGGTCAAAGCTTGAGTCCGTATCTTCAGCTTGCGAGCGCAATAATGCAACGCGTTGTTCAATTTTAGTTGAATCTCCAGCGCCTTCAACAATAACCGTATCATCTTTTGTTACTGTTACACGGCTAGCTGAACCTAATTGGTCCATCGTCGCATCACTTAATTGTAAGCCTAACTCTTCTGTAATAACTGTACCACCCGTTAAGATTGCGATATCTTCTAACATACCCTTACGACGGTCACCGAATCCTGGTGCTTTAACAGCTGTCACATTTAATGTTCCACGGATTTTGTTTAATACTAATGTAGGTAATGCTTCACCTTCAATATCGTCAGCGATAATTAATAACGGACGACTTGTTTGCATGACTCCCTCTAATAATGGAAGGATATCTTGTACGTTTGAAATCTTTTGGTCCGTGATTAAAATGTATGGATTCTCTAATTCTGAGATCATCTTCTCATTATCCGTAACCATATACTGTGATAAGTAGCCACGGTCAAACTGCATACCTTCAACAACATCTAATGATGTTTCGATACTTTGAGATTCTTCAATTGTGATAACGCCGTCGCTACCAACGCGGTCCATCGCGTCAGCAATAATTTTACCAACTCCGGAATCACCAGATGAAATCGCAGCGATTTGCTCAATCGATTCACTACTATCTACTTTTGTAGATAATTCTTCTAAAGCTTTGACCGCTACTTCCGTTGCTTTCTCAATTCCACGACGGAGTCCAACTGGGTTAGCACCCGCTACAACGTTTTTCATACCTTCTTTTACAATAGATTGGGTTAGGACAGTTGCCGTTGTCGTACCGTCACCAGCGATATCATTTGTCTTGCTAGCAACTTCTACAACTAACTGAGCACCCATATTTTCGAATGGATCTTCTAGTTCAATTTCTTGTGCAATAGTCACACCATCGTTTGTAATCTGAGGTGCTCCATAAGCCTTATCTAATAAAACGTTACGACCTTTAGGCCCTAATGTTACTTTAACTGTATCTGCTAATTTATTGACGCCCGCGATTAATGATTGACGTGCATCTGCAGTATGTTTAATTTCTTTAGCCATTATTTCACTAGTCTCCTTTTCAAAATGTGTTCTTTAATCTTTTTATTTTACGATTGCAATAATTTCTGAATCTTTTAGAACAAGGTAGTCGTTACCTTCGAATGTAACTTCAGCGCCTGCATATTTCTCGAAAACAACTTGATCGCCGACACTTACCTCTACTGGCAAACGTTCACCATTATCTAATAGCTTTCCTTCACCAACAGCCACTACTTTTGCTAATTGAGATTTTTCTTTCGCTGATTCAGGTAAAACTAGACCACTTGCAGTTGTAACTTCTTCTTCAAAAATTTCAAGTACAACGCGATTCCCTAATGGTTTTAACATTTGTAAATCCCTCCAAATAATATTAGTCATTTTTAGCACTCGACCACTTCAAGTGCTAAACACAATTCCTATTATAGATAAAATGCTTATCCCTGGCAAGTAACAATAATTGAAATATTTTTGAACACTTTATGAATTTTCTTGATTTTAGTCATTCTTTTCAGAAGCTTATGAATTACTATTTTCTCAAAGAGCTTAATTGTGCTATTATAAGAATAAATATTTGAACATAGATGTTAGGAGTATATTTTTGAATCAGAATTTTTTTGTAGGACCGATTGTCTTACGGTATATATTTTTCGGTATAAATATGTTTTTCACTGTTCGTGTGTTATCCGAATTCGGATGGAATTTTTTAGCTGTTTTATTAGCAGTTTTCGCCACAAGAGACTTTGTCCAGGCGGTTCGACTCACATCCGTTTATTTAAAAATCAAAAAACATAACGGTAAGAATTAATATTACGGATAGGAAAAAAGTTGCCTTTGTTTAATTTTAGGCAAACAAAAACTCCTTTCTCTTGGAGAAAGGAGTTCATTTTTGTTTCATTGAAAACTATTCCGTACCATCTTCAATAATCGATTCGCTGTACTGAACAAAGTA
>DAIOTD010000006.1:5778-17829 GCA_036752205.1 Atopostipes sp. | reverse complement strand
TTACTGAAGAAAAGCATTAAATCTTCTACATCATACCCATAACCTCGTTTACCGAGTGCCCCAAAGTATGAGAAGTCTCGTCTAATTGTTGCACTGTCAATTTTGACTGCTTCACTTAGATCTGCTGAAGATACTTTCTTCTTACCTGAACTAAACAGATATTTTAAATATCGATAATATAATGGCAATCGTTTTGCCGTTGCTCTTGGTACTTTTCTTTCTGGCATATCTATTCTCCATTCTTTCATATTCACTAATTTAAAACGTTCGTGAATTGTTAAACATCTCGAACCCAATATTCCTAAATTATATTATAACAAGATAAATACACTAATGGAAGTCTTTAGAGTCATTTTTTCACAAATAGATTTGAATTGGCTTACATCAGCCGGTCATTGCGTCTTTAATAATACGCTAACATGCTACATAAATCACATAGTTACAGGTTTTTATTTTATGAATAGGCTAACAATCACGATTTTAGAAATGAGGTCTTTTACTGATGCTTTTGCAAACTCAAAACGTAACCCGTCGCTTTGGCGGTGAAATTTTATTCAGTGGTATAACATTCGAAATAAAAGAAAATGCACGAATCGGTTTGGTCGGTAGAAATGGTGCCGGAAAATCGAACCTACTAAAAATTATTGCGGATATTGAAAAGCCTGATGAAGGTCAAGTCATTAAACAGAAAGATTTAACCATTGGTTTTCTCGATCAACATGGTGGCTTAGAATCCGACCGTTCTATCTGGAATGAAATGCTCGAAATATTCCGTCCCCTATTAGAAATCGAGCAACGTATGCGCGATTTAGAACAACAGATGGCGGATACAAATCAAACGGATGACTTCGCTTATCAAGGACTTTTCAAGGAATACAATCGCCTACAGGAAGCCTTTGACCGCAAAAATGGTTATGGCTACCGCAGCGAAATTAAAATGGTTTTACATGGTTTTCAATTTTTTGAAGAAGACTATGATAAACCGATTGCTCACTTATCCGGTGGACAAAAGACACGCCTCTCGCTTGCAAAACTACTTTTAGAAAAACGCGATTTACTGATTCTAGATGAGCCAACTAACCACTTAGATATCGATACCCTATCATGGTTAGAAAGCTACTTGATGAATTACCGCGGTGCATTAGTCATTGTTTCTCATGACCGATATTTCCTGGATAAGTTAACCAATGAAACGTATGAAATGAACTACGGTCAGCTGGACTATTTTAAAGGAAACTACTCGGCTTATCTAGAAGAAAAAGCAGCTCGTTATGAAAAACAACAAAAAGACTTTGAAAAGCAGCAAAAAGAAATAGCAGATATGGAAGAATTTATTGCACGCAACTTAGCACGAGCATCCACGACTAGACGTGCACAATCACGCCGAAAGCAATTAGAAAAAATAGATCGTATCGCTAAACCAAAAGGTGATGAACGTGCAGCCTATTTTGCTTTCACACCTGAACGTGAATCAGGAAATGTTGTACTACAAGGAAAAGACTTAGCGATTGGTTATGAAGAAGGATCCCCTTTAAGCAAAGGTATAGATCTTGATATTCGCAAGGGTGATACGATTGCTTTAATTGGACCAAATGGTATTGGTAAGTCGACACTGCTAAAAACTCTCGTAAATCATATCGACCCTCTAAACGGAGAAGTTAACTACGGAACGAAAGTAGATATTGGTTATTACGAACAGGAACAGGAAAACTTATCACCAAACAAATCCGTCCTAAATGAAGTCTGGGATGACCATCCAATGATGAACGAAGAAACGATTCGAACCTTTTTAGGAAGTTTCCTATTTACTGGGGAAGACGTTGAGAAATCAATCTCCTCCTTAAGTGGTGGAGAACGAGCTCGTGTATCAATTGCAAAGCTCTCATTAAACCACGACAATTTTCTCGTACTGGACGAGCCGACGAACCATTTGGATATCGATTCAAAAGAAGTGCTAGAGAATGCGCTAATCGATTTTGAAGGTACCCTTCTGTTCGTTTCTCATGACCGTTATTTTATTAATCGTTTAGCGAATAAAATTATTGAAATCGAACCAGATGGTACCACACTATACCTAGGTGATTACGACTACTTTTTACACAAAAAAGAAGAACGTTTTGAACAAACCCGAGCGAAAGAGTTGGAAGAGGAGCTAAAGAACCCATCTACTACTCAAGAAGATTTACAGGAAAAAACGCCCAACCAGCGAGTAAATCGTAAAGAAGCGAAACGTGAAATTAGACGATTAGAACGTGAAATAGACGATGCTGAAAAGGATATTACACGTTATGAAGAAGAACTCGAAGATCTTACACAAAAAATGGGCCAACTGTCCAGTAGTGGTAAAGTCTTCACACCGGAGGATTCAAAGAACCTAACCGAGTACTCCAGACGTTTTAATGAACTGAACGAAGAATTAGAAATGGTTATGGAAATTTGGGAAACTGCTCATGAAGCGTTAAGTGCTTACGAAAATTAAGTAAACCAAAAAGGAGACCCCCAATCGGGTCTCCTTTTTATCTTTATTTTTAACCTCAGCGAGAACCGCCGCCCCCACCGCCACCAGCTCCGCCTCCTCCGCCTACGGAAGATGTGCTCCCGCCAGATCCACCGTAGCCAGAATTCGTTAAGCCTGTTGAAGTGCTCGTATAGAAGTACTGATAACCGACATAACTTCCGTAAATAGTTGGGTAACGATTCGTCACAACATTCCAACTGCCTGGATGGAACTCTTCTAAGTATTCCACCATGTTTTCCGCCTGTCCCAAAACAGCCGCCCAAACAATCAACGCTTGCCAATCGTCAAATTCCTCAAGATTGACTTCTTTTATATTCTTCACAAAATTGTGAAACTTAACTAATTCATGAGCAAATGTATTCCCTTTACCTGTTATTTGTTTAATATCAACTGAACCAAAGGAAACTTTTTCCTTAAATACATTGAGGTAGCCATTTTCTACTAGCCATTTTTCAGAGACATCATCCATACCTGTCATCAATTCAGATATATATTCCCCATTCTCTTCTGCCCACTCACGGATACCATTACCGGTCACTTGACCGTTATCATCCGCTGCTTCTAATAAAACAGACCAGAATATTTCTTCTAGTGTACTTTCGCCTATTTCAAATAAATCAACATACTCTTTGAAAGATAGTCTATTCGCTTCTGTTTCTTCTTCAAAATTTTGAATGAATATATCCGCCTCTATTTTAGACTTTAAGAATTGCCGTTCTTTTTCGCGTGTTTCTATGATGATTTTTTGGTCTATCGACCATGACAATAAATAAGCCATAAAATAATCGGAGAAGCCACCACCGACATAAAATAATTGTGAAATAAAGAAACTATAGCGACCAACTTCACCCTCTAATAATGGTGGAGTTGGCGACATTTTTTCTTTGTTCTCCTTCAGATAGGTGCCGGAGTTAAAATGACGATGCTTTTTATAAACCTTTTGTACTTGAACTGTATACCAGACTGCAAGACCAGCTCCTCCTACCCCTAATGCTATTCCTGCAGCTGTCATAATCTTCAGCCATAACGGCCACGGTGCGTCAGCATTATAAGAGGATCCTTCCTTAGCCATTTCACGTTGTTCCAATAAAGTCATATCAACGGAAGAAGAGGTGTTGAAAGTGTCCTTTGGAAATTGGAGCAATACCGTCACGGCATTCTCTTCATCTAAGTTCATACCATTCCACACGAAGGAGCCATTGCTAAATGAAATCGGTCCTTCAAAGCCAAAACCATAATGGTCAATTAAGACATCCTCTAATGGAAAAGGCCCGGATAGTGTAAAGGTTAAATGATCTGTTGGTAAAGTTAAGAATGAATCAAAGTTCCAAAACAAGGCTTGCCCGTCTTCTAGATTTCGAACCAGATTGGATAAGGAATATTGAACATGATACTCAGGTGTTCCATATTCTGAAATACCCCAAGCTAATTCATAGCCGTCATCCGTATCGATTATCCCATAACGATTTGCTTTCTCTTTAAATGAATCCTCTATGTCCCAGTCTTTTTTTTCCGTAAAGCCTCCGACACTAAAATCGAGTAAATCTGTGTCCCTCATATTCTCTAAAACAATATATAATTCCGTGTGTTCATCCGTTTCCATTTGTCGAGTTTCTCGAATAGTTGCTGAACCATCTTCATGTAGTTCGACGTCGATGTGAATTGAATTGATTTTGTTTTGAGCAGATGCTACTTTCGGTACGAATACTAAAAATAAAAGTAGACCGAATAAACCGTATAGCCATTTCTTCATAACGTATCACCTCATTTTAGGATATGAAAAGGTCGATATCTAAAGTGTTAATCCTGGCTGTGCATTTAGTGCTAAGTTTGCATTTTTAAACTGTTCTTTTTCTAAAAAGGCTGCTGCCCCAATCATCGCCGCATTATCACCACATAATGATAAAGGCGGAATGATTAACGGTACATCCGTTAACTCTGTTTCAACCGCTTCACTTAATCCAGTACGTAAGCCTGAGTTTGCGGCTACTCCACCAGCTAGAATGATTTGTTTCACGTCATATTCCTTCGCTGCACGAATCGTTTTTGAGACGAGTACATCCACAACGGCCTGTTGGAAACTTGTTGCTAAATCTTCACGATTTAACTCTTCTCCTTTTTGCTCAGCATTATGAACTTTGTTAATGAAGGCCGATTTCAACCCACTAAAACTGAAATCATAGTTGTCTTCATCTATCATTGCACGTGGGAAATTAAAGGTATCTTCTCCTACCTGAGCCATTTCATCAATGTGCTTACCACCAGGATATGGTACGCCAATCACACGTCCAATTTTATCGTAAGCTTCCCCAGCTGCATCATCACGAGTTTCTCCAATAATTTCAAAGCTACCGTGTTCTTTCATATAAATTAATTCTGTGTGTCCTCCACTAACGACCAAAGATAATAGAGGGAACTCTAAGGGTTGCACTAATTGGTTCGCGTAGATATGCCCAGCGATATGGTTAACCGGAATCAATGGTAAATTATGCGCATAAGCAATTGCTTTAGCAGCGTTCACCCCAATTAAAAGTGCTCCTACTAACCCAGGCCCTTCTGTTACTGCGACCGCATCGAGATCTTCAAAGGTCACGTAAGCCTCTTCCATCGCTTCTTCGATAATCAATGTAATATATTCCACGTGGTGTCGACTCGCAATTTCAGGGACAACCCCACCAAATCGTTTGTGACTATTTATTTGTGATGCGACAACGTTCGATAAAATCGTATCGCCATTTTCTATTACTGCTGCACTTGTTTCATCACAGCTTGTTTCTATAGATAAGATTAACAATCATCTTTCTCCTCTCCAATGTTTCGTTTCATGATGATAGCATCCTCAATCGGACTACTATAATAAGCTTTTCTAAGACCAACAGTCTGAAATCCGACCCGTTCATAAAGAGCGATTGCCGGTGCATTTGATGCTCTAACTTCGAGTATGATTTCATGTATCTCGGCTTCTGCACAATAGCCAATAAAAGCATCAAATAACTTTGTACCAATTGCGCGCTTTTTAAAATCGGCTGACACCACAACCATGAAGACATCGGCCATATCAAATGTAACGGAAGCCATAATAAAGCCTACCACTTGATGGGCAATTGTTGCATAGGTCACTAGAGTATAATCCGTGCCGAGTGTTTCCTCAATTTGTTTAATTGTCCAGGGAGATCCATTTTTAAATCCTGTATCCGCAACTTTAAAAAGTGCTTCCGCGAAGTCACTTGGAATATTATCTTTATCTAAACGGGAAATTTCTATTTCTTGGACTGTCATATTACTCATTCACTCCATACGTTTCATTCAAGAGATAAACCATATCCAAGGCGTCTTCTCCATTGTTATGATAATAATTGCGTTTGATATGAACATCGTTGAAGCCTAAATTTCGGTATAGTCGTATCGCTTCGATGTTCGACATACGGACTTCTAGCGTAACCCGATCTTTGTTTAATTGTTCTGCTATAGCAATGACAGTTTTGATTAGAAAGGATGCAATTCCATTCTTTTGATAAGCAGGATGTGTCGCAATATTAGTGACATGTAATTTGTTTTGACGCGCTGACATCCCAATAAAGGCTATAGCTTTAAAATCATGATAAAGCATTAAAAAAAATGAACTTCCTTTATTACGTAGCTCATTGTTTACAGCAATGCGACCCCAAGGGGCTACACCGTCATAACAAGCTTCTTGGATTTTAATAATGGCATCTAAATCGACAACTGACGCAAGCCCTACCTCAGCTACCTGACCATTTTTTAATTCATACGTATCCTGGGGTATCATATATTCTTGTATCAATGGTGGAAAAAGCACAGCACTCGCCTCCTTGCGAACGTTTGAAAACCAGTTTTTAAACTTTTTCAACCCAATCGTCCCCTTTAAAATCAGGATTCTCATTGAGCCAGTTTTCTTCAGCTTCTGCTAATTTCAAATAACTTGGAACTAATTCATGTGCCGGAATGACTTCTTCATTTTTAGCTAAAAAAGCTAGAGATGAAGCACGTGGAGCATGTAATGTTGGATGAGCCAACGTTACTCGGTTGCCCAATACCTCTCTGAACGTATCATAAAATTGAGGTGCGTCTAATCCAATTAGTTCAAAAGTACCTTCTTTCTTCGCCAATTGTGTCGCGTATTCAGCGGATGCAATATGACGATCTTCAGAGACTTCTATTAACTCCCCATCTGCCTTTCTTTTGTATAAACCGGTATAGATATTCTCTCGACGTGCATCAATTATAGGTACGATATAATGGTCACTAGCTACGACATGATTTGCTGCAATGACTTTTAGGCTAGAGATGCCCACTAATTCGATTTTTTTTGCCCAGGCTAACGACTTAGCCACTGTTACCGCTATTCTTAAGCCTGTATAAGAACCTGGACCACTTCCTACCGCAATTCGGTCAATCTCTTCTAGTTTACTATTCGCTTGCTTCAATGCTTCCTCAATCGCAGGCATTAATTGTATACTATGGTTTCTTTTAATATTGATTAATTGTTCCGTTAAAATCGTGTCTCCATCAATAATTCCCACACTTAATGGTTGATTCGATGTATCAAATGCTAATATTTTCAATTTTGTCACTCCATTATGGATTTCTCTGTTCTCAATCCTTCTATATTCATTTACATCTCCCATTTTATCATATTTGAGCTTTTCAATACAGAGCTGAATCTCACAGGCCACTTTGATGAATATTTCAATTTCCCATACTGAAGAATGCATTTTTAAGTGATTTGTGAGAAAATGATGAATAACAACTAACTTAACGAAGGGAAGAAATCTATGACTTTTAAAAATATTGAAACGCATGAATTAAAAGATATTCAGTCAACTGGTTTTTTATACGAACACGAGGAAACCGGTGCGCAAGTTCTTTACTTAAAGAATGATGATACAAACAAAGCTTTTACGATTGGTTTTAAGACTCCGCCATACAGTGATAACGGGATTACTCATATTTTAGAACACTCGGTATTAAACGGTTCTAAAAAATATCCTTCAAAAGAACCTTTTGTCGAATTAATCAAAGGTTCATTAAATACTTTCGTAAATGCGATGACTTTTTCGGATAAAACAATCTATCCTGTCGCGTCAACCAATCAAAAAGATTTTAAACATTTAATGGGCGTTTACTTAGACGCTGTCTTCCAACCTCTATTCAAAGATAATCCACAAATTTTAGCTCAAGAAGGTTGGCATTATCATTTAGAAAATGCAGAAGACGACTTAACCTATAAAGGTGTCGTTTATAATGAAATGAAAGGTGCCTTTGGTTCACCAGAACGCCAAGTGTATCAACAACTTTCATCTAGTTTATACCCAAATAGTATTTACAAATATGAATCTGGTGGAGATCCTGTCGCTATTCCGGAATTAACACAAGAGGAATTTATCGACTACCATGAAACTTACTACCACCCTTCTAACTCATTTACAATTTTGTATGGTGACCTTAATTTAGAGGAAGCTTTCGCAGATTTAGAAGAATATTTCAATGGGCAAGGTAAGCTAGAAGAAGATATTTCATTGTCTTTTGATATTCAAGTGCCTGGAGAAACCTTATTGGAAGAAACCTATTCAATTACCGCTGGTGATGACCCCAAAGATAAAGACTATCTAGCAATTGGTTGGCATATGTCAGAACCAGATGCGACATTAGATGGTTATGGCCTAAAAGTACTAGAAGAGATTCTGCTTGGAAACAATCAATCACCACTGAAAAAAGCGTTGCTTGACGCTGACATTGGTGGAGATATTGAGGGTGGAACAGCTGAATTTGGCTTCCCAATGGCTTTCTATATTATGGCGAAATACTCTGACAGCGAAAAAATCACAGCTTTTAATGACGTGGTGACGGATACTTTAGAGCAGTTGGTTAAAGACGGTATTCCACAAGATTTAATTGATGCCGCCTTAAATAAAATTACCTTCGACACCAAAGAAGCAGCTATTTCAGAAGATAACCCACGTGGTGTTCTCTACTCGATAACATCATTAGCCACTTGGTTATATGGCGAAGATCCGTTTGTAAACTTAGAGTTTTCTAGCTATTTAGAGCAATTAGCGGATATCGCTCATGACGGTTACTTTGAAAAGCTCATCCAAGAAAAATTCTTAGCGAATGATAAAAAAGTGGATATCGTCTTAAAGGCTGAACCCGGTAAGAACGATATCTTAGAAGAACAAACACATGCCGACTTACAAGCTTACAAAGCAAAACTTTCTGAAGATGAGATTAATAAATTAGTCGAAGAAACAAATACTTTAATCGAACGTCAAGATACACCTGATAAACCAGAAGACCTAGCAAAAATCCCAACTCTAAAACGTGAAGATTTAAGCACAGCTGTTGAAGAATATCCGATCACTGTTTCGTCATTTGGCGAAAACACGGATTTCTACCATGCTGAACAATTCACTGCCGGAATTGATTATGTTCGTTTGTATCTAGATGTGAGTGATTTCGAAGCAGAAGAATTTGCTGTGTTGAGTAATTTAAGCAGCCTTATTTCAAACTTAGACACTAAAAACTACAGTGCTGCTAAACTACAAACTGAAATCGACACCTATACAGGTGGCATTTTCGGACGTGTTAGTTTATTTGAAAATCAAGAGGGCCATATCCAACCTTACTTTGTTTTAGCAGGTAAAGCACTCGAATCCTCGTTAGATAAACTCATTGAATTAATGAAAGAAATTTTCGTTCATACAGAATTTACGAATACAAATGATATCTTAAAATTAACACAACGTTTTATTTCAGGATTTGAATCAACAATTAATAACGCTTCACACCGTCTTGTAGCGAACCGTGCATTAAGCCAAGTAAAACCTATTTCTAAAATCAATGAATATACGGATGGGATCGACAAGTTCAACTATCTAAAAGAGACTCGAGATGCATTAACAAATGATGCCGGTGAAGATATTAGTAAAAAATTAGCAGCCGTCTTAGAACGTTTACTAAATAAAGAGCGTCTAAACGTTTTATATATTGGTGATGCCGACCGTGTGGATAATGTCAAAACCAAAGTAGCAACAGCTTTCGAGGATTTACCAAGTATGGCATTAGGTGACGCCGTAGTTTACAAACCAGGTCCGAAGAGAAATGAAGCATTTATTACAGCACAAGATGTAAACTATGTTGGTGCAGGAACAGATGCATTAGAAATCTTTGATTACTCTGGTGCGACAAACGTTCTTTCTAGTGCGATTCGTTTCGATTACTTATGGAATGAAATACGCGTAAAAGGTGGCGCATACGGTTCAATGTATAATCACCGTCGTAATGGTTCACTAGCTTTCGGTTCATACCGCGATCCGAATATTCAAAAGACTTTAGATGTCTATAAGAACCTGCCACGCTACGTCGAAAATCTTTCGATTTCAGAAGAGGAACTGAACAAATATATTATTGGTTCAATCAGTCCTCTCGAACAACCTAAGTCCGCGGCAAGTAAAGGTTTATCCGCGTTAAGTCGTCTGAAAACGGGTATATCAGCTGAGGATATTATAAAGTTAAAAGAAGAAATTTTAGCGACAGAATCTGCTGAACTTTCAACTTATGCTGAATCTATCGAAAAAACGTTAGAAGATATGGCGATTGTTGTTATTGGTAACAAAACACAAATCGAAGAAGAGAAAGATCTCTTTGATGAAATTCATACACTCTACTAAGCATTGTATTTCATAGCTATGAGATGGGGTATCCACCCTTTCTCATAGCTTTTTTTGTTCTGATTTTTAATGACATCATAGGCAAATTAATTGATTTTATATTCTCCAAAGCGTAATCTTTAAAAGAGCTAAAAGGTTGAAATAGAGAACATTTCAACGACTATAGGAGGATTAAGACATGGCACATATTATGATTACTGGCGCTACTGGAACGATAGGTGTAGAGGTTGCAAAATATCTCATCGATAAACATGAATTAACATTAGTCGGACAAGACTTTTCAAACTTTCCTAAAGATATCGAAGAACAATCACACATCATTGCAACTGATTTAACGGATCCAAGTAATTGGACTGGTGTGTTAGATGACGTTGAGTATATTATTCAATTTGCGGGACAAGCGGATCAGAATGCCGATTTTTATGATAGCTTACTCGATTTAAACTATAAAATTCCACACAATTTATTTCAAGCAGCATTAAATGCTAAGAAATTGAAACGAATCATTGTAGCAAGTTCCATTCATGCAGTCGATGCATACCCAGATAACAACCAAGTGAAAGTAACGGATCCTGTCCGACCCAAAAATCTTTATGGTGTTTCGAAAGTATATTTAGAAGCCCTAGCTGCCCATCACGCTTATGTTAATGACATTGAATCGATCGCTATTCGTATAGCTGATTACAAAGAAAATGATAATGATATTACTCCTGATATGAATGAAATGGGGATGTCTACTTACTTCTCTAAAAGAGATATGAATCGTTTAATTGATTGCTGTTTAGAAGCAGAGTTAAATGAGCCTTTTGTATTGGTTAATGGTATTTCAAACAATTCCTTTCCCAGATTATCATTAGAAGAAGCAAGTGTGAAGCTAGGTTACAAACCACAAGACGATGCTTTTGAAATGACTGGTGTTTTCAACTAATTTCAACGTAATTCAAAAAAAGAGTGGTTCAGAAAAAATCTGAATCACTCTTTTAAAGTTTCATTAAACATCAACATACTCTATCCATGCCTCAGCAATTGCCGCATGTCCTGCTACAGTTGGATGAACCCCATCATCACCAGTATAAGTCTGGTAATCATGAGCAATACCTTTCGCATTTAATATCCCATCCAGCGGCACGTAAGTTGCGTGATAATCTTTCGCTAATCGGCGTATAATTTGAATACGTGGGTCGAGATGTTTACGCCATGTGAGGCGACTTTTTGGATACGGTAAGACATAGGGTTCCATAATCACAACTCGTGCATCTGTCCGATGAGCCAGTGTTTTTAGTAGCCAACGATAGTCTTCTTCAAATTTATTTAGAGCTTCTTCATTCAGAAGCTCTTCATCATCAATATGCCACCATATATCGTTTATCCCGACAAGTATCGATACGATGTCTGGATTCAAATCTAAACAATCCTCTTCCCACCGACTCTTCAGATTTAGGACTTGATCACCGCCAACTCCACGATTTAATATCGTTAAATCATGGGCTGGATATTTATTCCATAAATAGGAAGCGACTAATAACGGGTAACCTTTCCCAAGGTCCATCTGGTCTGAACGGATTCGACCTTCATCTGTGATACTATCTCCAATAAAAAGAATTTTGCTGTTCGCTTTAATCGTTATCTTCTCGTTTTTCGGTTTGTTATCAAAGTCTTGACGGATAAAATCATCATTACTCATTGTCATTCATCACCTTTTCTTGGCGAACCAAATTAAAATTAACTTTTCACGTTCATATAGTCTACATATATATCAATTCATTTGCGCATACAGTCAACTTCTTATATCTCTTTAGAAATAGTTCCTTGCATATCTTACTCTCTTTTTAGCCAACCATT
>DAIOTD010000006.1:0-5678 GCA_036752205.1 Atopostipes sp. | reverse complement strand
TCAAGAAATAATAATATAATGTGATACATTGTAAAATTTAAAGGAGGTTCGTTTAAAATGTTTTTTCCATTTTATTTTGACCCAACGTATATCTTAGTCATCATTGGTTTGGTATTGTCCGGCTTAGCATCTGCGTACGTCAGCAGTACATTTAATAAATATAATCAAGTCCATTCAAGTTTAGGTTTTACGGCTTCTGAAATTACGCGCGATATTCTAAATTATGCCAATTTAGAACATGTACAGATTGAGCGCGTTAGCGGTAATCTGACTGACCATTATGATCCTCGTGGGAAAATCCTACGATTGTCAGACGCGACGAATAACTCAACTTCTGTTGCTGCAATTGGTGTAGCCGCTCATGAGGCTGGACATGCACTGCAAGACAGAGATAATTATTTATTCTTACGTCTACGTGCATTTTTAGTGCCTGTCACTCGAATTGGTCAAACAGCTGCTTTCCCTATACTTTTATTGGGTTTCTTTATCGGAACTGGTTCAGGACAGTTTTTAATTAATCTTGGATTATTACTGTTTTCTTTCACGTTTATTTTCCAGCTGATTACACTACCCGTTGAGTTTAATGCTTCAAATCGTGCATTATCTATCTTAGAAACGGAACAAGTTCTATCTGGTGAAGAACTTGAAGGTGCCCGTAAAGTTTTAAATGCTGCAGCTTTAACTTATGTCGCAGCAGCAATTGGTGCTTTCTTAAACGTTCTACGTCTGTTCATCTTATTCGGTGGCGGAAATCGTCGTCGTAACTAGGACTTTGAATCTATTGTACTAGAAATTCTTTACAGAATCTTTAGAGAACTATCTAAAATGACTTCTCTATTGAGTCAGACTATACTTAAGGCCACTCTCCACTTATAAAAGTGTAGAGTGGCCTCTTTCTATTCATCAACTTAACGTAAAAAGCATACCTTCGCCATGAAAGTATGCTTTTTCTTTTCTATTTAATTTATTTAAAAATCTTCGAAGTCTCTAAAGTCGTTTGGATTCTTTCCAACCTCTTCGTACTTTTTCTTTTCAGCTTCTCGTTCTTGACGAAGACGATCCGTGTTTTGATTCACGTTATTATGTTTTGTTAGTAGTATTTCATAGAATACGACACGACTCATTTCACGGTAAGGGGTTAACCATAACCCTAACAGGCCAAAAGTTAGTCCATTTAAAATCATCCAGCCAAGAAAACTTAAATCTAAAAAGAATAAAGCACCTTTATAGCCATTCATCATGTCAGAACTTTCTCTCAGAATCATACGAGGATTAGGTTGTTCGCCTGTACGATCAACATGATCTTTATATAGTAATTCTGCTTGAGAGTAGCTATAGGCTTTTACAATTCCTGGAACAACGAATAGTAATGTCCATAAGCTAACAAATAAATACTTCCACAACTTTAGAAATAGTAAGTTTTTAAAATATTTTCGATTAAATGGTGTTAGAATCTCTTCAACCGGTCTTATGACATAGTCTCGATTTCGAGCAAGATTCATAAAGGAAAATGTCACCGCGGATAATAAGAATCCTTCAATCAATTCATATAAGATGCTTGACGAATTGGCGTCAGAGATATTTCTAAAGAATAAGAACGAAAAGATGGTTGGAATAAAAGCGATTATGACTGCCTCTGTCCAACGACCCTTCAGCAAGTTTCGAGCTTCATACTTTATTTCTGAACTAGAATCAACATTTGCTTCTCTATAGTCATTCATTTCATCAATCGTTCTCTTCAGTACCGAATTCTTCACGAACCACCGCTGCAATTCGTTCGCAATATTCTGTTACTGTTTCTTGAGTTGGCGCTTCAGTCATGACACGTAATAACTGCTCTGTACCACTCGCACGAACCAATACACGTCCGTCCCCAGCCATTTCAGCTTCAACTTCTGCAATGACGTCTTGAACACGTGGATGATCCATTACTGCCTCTTTATCCGTTACTCGGATATTGATTAATTCTTGAGGATACGTCTGAACTTTCGCTGCTAACTCAGATAATGTTAATCCTGTATCTTTCATAACTTTCATTAAATAAATCCCCGATAGCAGACCGTCGCCAGTAGTCGAGTGATCTAAGAAAACAATATGTCCTGATTGCTCTCCACCTAAGTTGTAGCCATTTTTACGCATTTCTTCTACTACAAAACGGTCGCCAACGCTGGTTTTAACTGATGAGATATCTTCTTCTTCGATTGCCTGATAGAACCCTAGATTACTCATTACCGTTGAAACAATCGTAGAGTTTTTTAATTGTCCATGATCATTTAAATACTTACCAATGATAAACAAAATTTTGTCCCCATCAACAATTTGACCTTTTTCATCTACAGCAATTAGACGATCACCATCTCCATCAAATGCTAGACCTATATCGGCTTCTTTTTCAAGAACCGTTTCAGCTAGAAGTTCCGGATGCGTGCTTCCAACGCCATCATTAATGTTTAAACCGTTTGGTGAATCACCTATTACAAAGAAATCTGTTTCTAAATCAGCAAATAAACGTGTCACAATTGGTGCTGTTGCACCATTAGCAGCATCTAAGACTACGCTTAATCCAGATAGGTCGCCACTAATTGTCTGTTTTAAATACTGAATATATTTTAAGACACTCTCTTTGTATTCTTCTGAAGTACCGATGCCTTCAGCACTCGGACGAGGCAAGTTATCTTCGTCGGCATTTACAAGCTCTTCAATTTCAGCTTCTTGTTCGTCTGAAAGTTTAAAACCATCCGCCCCAAAGAATTTAATCCCATTATCTTCTGCTGGATTATGGGATGCAGAAATCATAATTCCTGCCGTCGCATTTTGTTGGCGAGTCAAGTAAGCCACGCCAGGTGTTGAAATAACACCTAAACGCAATACTTCTGCTCCTACTGATAATAGACCAGCAATCAATGCATACTCTAACATACGACCACTAATACGTGGGTCTCTTCCAACTAACACGCGTGGTGTATCCTCTTCAATATGCTGTGCTAATACATAACCACCGAAGCGGCCTAATTTAAATGCTGTTTCTGGAGTTAACTCTGTATTTGCTTGACCCCTTACACCATCTGTACCAAATTTAATCATTTTAAGAATACCCCTTTTAACTGTAATATTATTAATCTTCTATCGCTGTATTTTCATTTAATTGAGTAACTTCTATCAATACTTCTATTGATTCTTTATTGACGTCATCGATACCTTCAGGAAACTCATCAATCGGAACAGTTACAACTCTTGACTCCGTCATTCGATTGAAATCGATCGTAATCGGGAAGTTTTCTAATGTCTCAATTGCTTCCGGCGTACCACGAACAGTAACTTTGTCATCCTGTCCAGGTGTTAAAGAAATAGCATATCGATAGCCAACTACCTTGCCATTTCCTTCTCTAAGAACAATTGGAACACTTCTTTGGGTACGAATGACCGGTACATTCACCTCAATTTGACTTGGTGAAGTGTTTACGTTTAACGGCTCATTATTTGCATTCAAGACGATGATTGGTGCTGACATCACGAAATCTGCATTAATATCTCTTTCATTCGACAACACTCTGACAACAACCTTATCTATTTGTTCCATGGTGCTTGCAGCACCCGATAGTTGCACTGTTTCTTGTGAAATGGTCGGTTCGACAATCTCATAACCATTCGCAATATTAATGGATTCATCAATTTCAACTTCAATAGGATGTTCTGCAATTATTTTTTCTTCAATTGTAATGTTAATCGATGATGGACTGACACTCCAAGCAATTTTATCGGATAAGCCTTCTACCTTCAAGTCGACTCTGTGTGTCCCTTCACCCAATTCATTTAAGTTCTGCGTGGTAACGGAATAACCTTGAGTAGCAATTGTTTGGAAAATAATCGCTTCTGGTCCTTCAATACGTAAGGTTGCGGAAGCAGGTATGCCTTCAACAAAAAAGCGATCAGTATCTACGTTAACCTCGATTGGCAAATTCGAAATAATTTCTGAACCATTTAGACTCGCACCATCTGTTGGCGCATTCGTTAAGAACTGATTCTGATTTAGAATATTCACATATAAAAATAAACCTAACGATAGGACAATCGAAAATATACGAGCTACCCATGGATTATCAAAGTTTAATTTCATTTACCTGTCACAGCCTTTCGAACAGCTTCAACAATATTTCCTAACATGCCAGTTTCACTTTCGTTCGTACTTGGAACTAACTGGTTGATTAAATATTCACTTAAATTCTCTGTCGTTAATTCTGCCATTAAATTACTACGATGTGCAACACTTATTAATCCTGTTTCTTCTGATACGACAATTGTAATAGCATCCGTATCTTCAGACAGCCCTATAGCAGCTCGGTGACGCGTTCCGTATTTCTTAGGAATCGCTGCACTCTCTGACAAAGGTAAGTAACTCGCTGCAGAAGCAATTTTTAAATCGCTAATAATCATTGCACCATCATGTAATGGTGTATTTGGAATAAATGCATTAATGATTATTTCTGTCGATATTCGCGCATCCAATATCGTTCCTGTTTTAATATATTCGGATAGAGAAGAATCTTGTTCAATCGAAATCAAAGCTCCAATACGACGTCGACTCATATACTTAACAGCTTCAACGATTTCTCCAATAGCATCTTCGACAGGGTCTGCTTCTTTACGGATTGAAAACAGGGATCCACGACCAATATGCTGTAAACCTCTTCTTAACTCTGGTTGGAAAATAACAACTAGAGCAATTGGATACCAATCGATAATGAAGTCGACAATGAATTCCGTTGTACGGAGTTGTAATAACGAGCTAAAAAACTTAATTAGAATAACAAATAAGATACCTTTTAATAATTCCGTCGCTCTAGTCCCTCTCGAAATCCGGACTAATTGATAGATAAAAAAGGCGACAATAATGATATCAAAAATATTAAATACCGTGACCCATGATAGTAGTCGGGTCCAATCGAAATTTTCTAACGATTCAATCATACTGCACCACTCTCATTAAATTTGTATTACTAGTATAGCATATAACACTCATTTTATAGTGGATATAGGTGAAAAATTATGATTTTCATCCTAAAAAAGCCTACCTTATTGGGAGGTTCTTTATTCTTATAAAAAGGATTGTACGTTAACATATTCCCTTCTCAGCTAATTAATTCAATCGTTCTATTTTACGGTAAATTACTTACTCGTTACGTCTTTGTTTGTATTTCTATGTATTATTAAACACCTGTAATCTATTTTACTTGAAAACAAAAAAAGTAGCGCACTTTTACATGCACTACTTTATATGACTGGGCTGCCAGGATTCGAACCTGGGATACACGGGATCAAAACCCGATGCCTTACCGCTTGGCTACAGCCCAATGTTTTATGGTGAGGGAAGGATTCGAACCTTCGAACTCGAAAGAGGGCGGATTTACAGTCCGCTGCGTTTAGCCACTTCGCTACCCCACCAATAAATATTAAAAATGACCCCTACGGGGATCGAACCCGTGATACCACCGTGAAAGGGTGGTGTCTTAACCGCTTGACCAAGGGGCCTTGTTTTTCAACGCAAAATATATTGTACAACATTCCTTTTTTTAAGTCAACACTATTTTGGAAGTTTTTAAATACCTGACTTATAAAGTTCAGCTAATCTTATCGTATCAATGTTTGTTTCAAAACAGCTTAAATTAAAAAGGTCAATA
>DAIOTD010000005.1:0-32393 GCA_036752205.1 Atopostipes sp. | reverse complement strand
ACTTCACATTTTGTTCACAGTTTAACTTTTCTATTGACACCCGAATGCTTGTTCGGTATAATGTGCATACAAACATACGTTCGGAGGATGAATTATGCAGAGAGTAAAAGAACCTAAGATGTCCCTACTCACAAATATCTTAGACAGTTATCAAGTCGCCCGTAGTCGTCCCAATATTAATCTATATCCCCAAATGCCTATTAACCAAGTCAGCCATTATATCAAACAGGCTGCTCATGATAATAAACACGTTGTTTTACAAGTAAACCCAAACACATTTACGAAACAAGTCATAGAGGTGTCAGGAAAGTTAGAACTATCGCCTCACTCAAGTCAGATTATTCTACAATCTCCTTCTGAGAAAACAATCCATTTAATTCAGCCACGTCATATTCGTCATTTACGATTGGCGTAGCCTGAAATAAAATTAAAACGCTGTATCAAGATGTTACAAAAACATCTTGATACAGCGTTTTTCTATTTTTAGAGTATTGGCGATAATAACCGACTGAATTGTTGTTTGAATCGATCCCACAATGAATACCCATCTATAATGTGCTGAGTAAGCTTATAGGAATCTTCGATATCATCTTCAAAGTATTGAACCTGTTCGAATGATAAGGCCTCATCATATAAAAAAGCATTCACTTCAAAATTTAATTTGAAACTTCGAATATCAAAATTAGCGGTACCAACGGACAATAGTTCATCATCCACTACAATCGTTTTGGCATGTAAAAATCCTTTATTGTAGATATAGATTTCCGCTCCCATATTCATTAACTCTTCACAGTAACTAAGTGTTGCTTGATAAATGAAAGGATGATCTGGTTTGTTTGGAATCATAATCTTAACATCTACCCCAGATAACAGAGCTAGATGAAGTGTTTCTTTCAATGCATCATCAGGAATAAAGTAAGGAGTCTGGATATAGATAGATTCTTTAGCCAAATTAATCATTTTAATAAAACCCTTTTTAATGGCTTCATCTTCATTATCGGGACCACTTGAAATTATCTGTATTTCTTTGTCTCCTTGGATTGGAATGATAGGGAAGTAGCTCGACTCATAAGCAAGCAGTTCGACCTTTTTACTTGCATTCCAGTCGATGATAAAACGTTGTTGTAATTGATGAACGGCACTCCCTTGGATTTTCAAGTGTGTGTCACGCCAGTAACCCATATTCTCATATTGGCTCAAATAGTCATCCCCTACGTTAAAGCCTCCTGTATATCCGACTTTTCCATCAATCACAACAATCTTACGGTGATTACGATAGTTTAAACGGATATTTAGTAAGTGGACTCTTGAAGCAAATGAGGTCTCAGTTTCCCCGCCGTATTCCTCTAGTTTCTTGAATAAAGATTTTTTTAGCGTGCGGGCACCTACAGCATCATAAAGAACACGAACCTCTACACCATTCTTCGCACGCTCTTCTAGGGCCTCAACGATTCTCTTACCCAAATCATCTCCACGGAAAATATAATAGCAGATATGTATATGATGTTGTGCTTTTTTAATATCTTCGATCAATTGGTTAAATTTGTGTTCACCATCTACGAAAAACTCAACGGAATTATCATCCGATATCGGCGGTTGTCCGACACTCATCAGCATATGTGCAAGCTCATAACGTTTATTTTGAGGTTGTTCATAATCTAAAACGTCTAAAGCGTTGAGTTGCTCGGCTACAATCTCATTTTGACTATCAATAAACTCTGGAAAACCAATTTTAGCTTGTTCCTGAAGATTAAAAATATCTTCTTTAGAAATCTTACGACCTAAGAATAAGTAGATCACCCAACCAAATCCAGGTAAAGCGATTAGAACGAGTAACCAAGCCCATATAACTGCGATATCACGATTCCGATCTGAAAAAACGGTAATAATTGATATAATAATGTTTATAAATATAAATGCCGTAAGTATAGTCGCAAAATAATTCATCTACTATCACTACCTTTATATAAAAATACCCCTTCTCAGCAAACGAAAAGGGGTTAAAATTAATTTTTAGCGTCGTCTTTGATTCACTTCCATGATAACTGGTAGTATGATAGGTCTTCTCTTCGTTTCCTTGAATAAGAAAGAGCCCAATTCATCTCTGACACTCGACTTTAAAGTACTCCATTCAAAGTTTTTATTTTGAATGACATCTTTAACCACTTTTTGAACAATTTCATTCCCTTGATCAATTAAGTCTTGGCTTTCTTTCGCAAAAACAAATCCACGGGTCACCGTGTATGGTCCCGAAACAATTTCTTGTTTTTGACGATTAATCGTACAAACCGAAACGAATATTCCGTCATCCGCTAAGATACGGCGATCTCGTAGTACGATATTCCCTACATCACCAATACCAATTCCGTCTACAAGTGTGTTTTCTGCTGAAACTTGACCTGTTTGACGCAATTGGCCATCTTTGTGCTGGAGAATATCCCCATTACTCAAGATGAATATGTTGCGATACGGAATACCTGTTTGGTGTGCTAAGTCTCCATGAGCTGCAAGCATACGATACTCTCCCTGTATTGGAATAAAGTATTTTGGATTTAATAAGTTAATCATCCACTGTAAATCTTTTGGTGTCGCATGCCCAGTAGCTTTCAGATTATCTGAAATGGCTCTGACCGTACCACCTGCACGATAAACTTGGTTTTCAGTTTTAGAAACTGAGACTTCCATCGAAGATGAAGGACTCGTTACGATATATACTAAATCACCTTTTTTTATATTTACTTGATTGTGTAAACCACGTGCCATATGATCCAATGAATTGATTGGCTCACCAGAGCTACCTGTTTCTAAAATTACAATTTGATCATCTTCGTATTCGTCGATTTTATCAATGGATACAAATAAATCTTCATCCATCAACTCTAGTTTGCCTAAGTCGATTGCAATTTTTAAAATCGCTTCGACCGTTTTACCTGTTAAGAACACTTTTCGATTAAAACGGCTAGCTGCATTTAAAACTTGTTGAATTCTTAATAAGTTACTTGCTACAGCTACGACAATAATTCGACTTTTAGTCATTTGGAATGTTTTCAACACTTCTTCTTGTACTTCAGATTCAGGTACGTTTTCTGTGACACTTTCTGCGTCCATGGAATCACTTAGTAGTGCGAATACACCTTCTCGACCTATTTCACTAATCTGACCTAAATCTGTACGGTAGTAGTCCGTCGCCATCTGATCAAACTTAAAGTTTCCAGTATAGACTATGTTACCTTCGTCTGTTTTAACTGCAATTCCCATTGAATCTGGAATAGTATGAGTTGTTCTAAAGAAACGGACCACCGTTCCATCAAAGTCAATCTCGACTTCTTCATCGATAACATGATAATTATCAAAGTGAATATTCAAACCTGAGTCATCAACAAATCGTTTTGCTAATTCAATTGTTAATTCAGAACCAAATACAGGGACATTAAACTTGTCTAAAAAGTAAGGAAGTGCGCCTATCGCATCATCGTGCCCGTGAGATAAAAATACCCCCGCTACTTTTTCTTTGTTTTCTTCGATATATGTGAAATCCGGAATGACTGCGTCAATTCCATATAATTGTTGTCCTTCTGGATAAGCAAGTCCACAGTCTAAAATAAATATAGCATCTTCTACTTCTAAGACGTACATATTTTTAGCATTTTCACGGACTCCTCCAAGAGGAATAATTTTTAGATTACTCAATCTTAACCACCTTCTATAATTCATTAATACGTTCTATCTGCTAATTTAAAGTATAGCATACTTATATTTGTTTATAAAATTTGAATCATTTAATGATTCATTTTTATTTGATGTTTAGTCATTATGAGATGTTGCTAATAATAGAAAAACAGAAGTCCTCCAATTTTCTACGTTAAGTCAATAGAAGAGAGAACTTCTGCTATAAAAAACTTTTAGATTTTAAATTCTATTTTAGTCTTTTTTTGCTTCTAATACTGCTTTATGAGATAGGTTTAAACGACCCATTTTATCAATCTCTAATACTTTAACGTCTAATTTGTCACCGACTGAAACGATATCTTCTGGGTTTTTAACAAATTTATCTGATAATTCAGAGACGTGACATAGTCCATCTTTACCTTTGATGATTTCAACAAAAGCACCATAGTTTTCGACGCGTTTAACTGTACCGTGATAAATCTTCCCTACTTCAACTTCTTCTGTTAATTCTTCAATGATTTCACGAGCACGTGCCATCATATCAGGATCCTCACCGTAAATTGAAACAAGACCTTCATCGTTGATGTCAATCTTAACTCCTGTTTCATCAATGATACCGTTGATTGTTTCTCCACCTTTACCAATAACCACTTTAATTTGGTCTGGTTTAACTTGAATAGTGTCAATCTTCGGAGCGTATTTACTTAGCTCTTCACGAGGAGCAGTGATTGCTGTATCCATGTTGTCAAGGATTGTCATACGTGCTACTTTAGCATCCGCTAAGGCTTCTTTTAGAATATCTGTTGTAATTCCTTGAACCTTAATATCCATTTGTAGAGCTGTAATCCCTTCACGAGTTCCAGCTACTTTAAAGTCCATATCTCCTAGTGCATCTTCAAGACCTTGGATATCCGATAAAATTGAGTAGTTGTTCTGTTCGTCCATAACCATTCCCATTGCAATACCCCCCACTGGCGCCTTAATTGGAACACCTGCGTCCATTAAAGATAAGGTTGCAGCACAAATACTTGCTTGAGAAGATGATCCGTTTGATTCAAGTACTTCTGAAACGACACGAATCATATATGGGAATTCTTCTTCACTAGGGATAACGGCTTCTAATGCACGAGCTCCTAATGCACCGTGGCCAATTTCACGACGACCTGGTGCGCCCATTCTTCCTGTTTCTCCAACAGAGAAGTTCGGGAAGTTGTAATGGTGGATGAAATGACGTTGTTCTTCTTCACCTAATCCATCAATAATTTGGTACTCACTTCTTGGTGCTAAAGTAGTGGCTGATAAAGCTTGTGTTTGACCACGAGTAAATAAACCTGATCCGTGAACACGTGGCAAAAAGCCGACTTCTGATTCTAATGGACGAACTTCTGTTAATGCACGGCCATCCGGACGAATTTTATCAACAGTGATTAAACGACGAACTTCTTCTTTTTCTAAGTTGTTCGCTACTTCTTTTACATCTTTAAGAAGTTTGTCGAATTCTGCTTCGGTAAGATCAGCATCTTCATATTTCACTTCATATGCTGAACGAATGGCATCTTTAACTGCGTCAGTTGCTTCTTTACGTTCAACTTTTTCAAATATTTGGATGGCTTCTTTCATACTGTCGCTGTATGCTGCTGTAATTTCGTTTGTTAAATCTTCAGCTGGTAATTGGAGTTCTACTTCCATCTTTGGAACACCGATTTCAGCGATGATTTCTTCTTGGAATTCACATAGTGCTTTAACCGCTTCGTGACCAAATAATAATGCTTCTAGCATTGATTCTTCGTCTACTTGATCTGCACCACTCTCAACCATGTTGATTGCATGTTTTGTACCAGCAACTGTTAAGTGAATATCTGATTGAGCATCTTCTTCAACTGTTGGGTTGATGATGAACTCTCCATTAACACGTGCAACGTTCACACCTGCAATTGGACCATTAAATGGAATTTTTGAAATTCCGATCACTAAACTTGAACCAAGCATAGCCATCATTTCTGGCGAGTTATCATTATCTACTGATAAGACTGTATTGATTACCTGTGTATCATTACGGTAGCCTTCTGGGAACATTGGGCGGATTGGGCGGTCAATTAGACGTGCCGTTAATGTTGCGTTTTCCGATGGACGACCTTCACGTTTGATGAAGCCTCCTGGAACTTTACCAGCTGCATACATTTTTTCTTCGTAGTTAACCGTTAATGGGAAGAATGGTAGTGTTGATGGTTCTTCTTTCCCGACTACTGTAGATAGTATAACTGTTTCTCCATATCGAATAAGTGCTGCACCTGAAGCTTGTTTAGCCATATGGCCAGTTTCTACAGTGATTTCACGTCCAGCTATTTCTGTTTTGAAAATCTTTTTCTCAGACATTAAATTTCCCCTCTTCTTTTGAGATACAGGAAAGCGACTACTAAACAAATGTCAGTCTTTAAACCCATTAAATCCTCACATTTGGTTAGTAGTTTATCCCTTCCTGACTCTATTCTTTTATTAATAATTTTTAAAAAGAAAGCGAGATTCAAAAGAATCCCGCATTTTAAACACACTTATGCCGATTAACGACGTAAGCCTAATTTTTGGATTAAATCACGGTAACGTGTAACGTCTTTTTTACGTAAGTAAGCTAGTAAGTTACGACGGTGACCGATTTTTTTCATCAAACCACGTTGCGAGTGGTAGTCACCCGAGTGTAGTTTCATATGATCGTTTAATTTGTTAATATCGTGCGTTAACAATGCGATTTGAACTTCTGGCGAACCAGTGTCCCCTTCTTGACGAGCATATTCATTGATGATTGCTAATTTGTCTTCTTGTAATAATGCCATGTTTTTTCACCTCTCTTGTTTTGTGTATCCAATTACCCAGACATTGTTGGTGATTCAAATATCCAAGTAATGGTCTAAGTGTTTGAACTTCAAACACCTTAACTAGAATACAAGATTCTACCGAAATAAGCAAGTTATTTACGCTAATATCTTCATATTTGAATTGTTTTTCTTTAACTTAGCGTCGAGCTTGAAGCTCTAACATAATATCTCGTAAATTCGCTGCTTTTTCGAATTCTAAATTCTTAGCCGCATGACGCATTTCGAGTTCAATTGTTTCAATTAGCTCACGTTTCTCGTCTCTTGTAAGGCGACTAATGTTTTCGATGGATAAGTCTGAGTCCATATCTTCCACGATAGTTGAAATACTAATCGCGTCACGGACATTTTTGCTAATTGTCGTTGGCGTAATGCCATGTTCTTCGTTATAAGCTTTTTGAATCGTGCGACGACGTTCAGTCTCATCGAGAGCATATTGCATCGCGGAGGTAACTTCTTCCGCATACATAATCACTCGCCCGTTCTCATTACGAGCCGCACGACCAATTGTCTGGATTAATGATGTTTCGTTACGTAAGAAACCGGACTTATCTGCGTCTAAAATAGCCACAAGTGATACTTCTGGGACATCTAATCCTTCACGCAATAAGTTGATTCCAATCAGCACGTCAAACTCACCCATACGTAAATTACGGATGATTTCTGTACGTTCTAACGTTTTAACATCACTATGCAAGTACTCTACTTTTATACCGACTTCTTTTAGATAAGATGTTAAGTCTTCCGACATCTTTTTCGTTAAAGTGGTAATAAAAACTCGTTCATTTTTTTCGATACGTATATTAATTTCATCAATTAAGTCATCAATTTGTCCGGCAATTGGACGAACTTCAACAATTGGATCGAGCAAACCAGTTGGTCGAATAATTTGTTCAATAATTTTTGTCGAACGACTTATTTCGTATTCCGCTGGAGTAGCCGAAACATACGTAATTTGTGGCACACGTTCTTGAAATTCTTCTCTTGTTAGTGGTCGGTTATCTAGTGCACTTGGCAAGCGGAAGCCATGCTCCACAAGCATCTCTTTTCGTGAACGGTCTCCTTTATACATTCCACTAATTTGTGGCATCGTCATATGAGACTCATCGACAATAAATAAGGCATCTTCGGGGAAGAAGTCCAGTAAGGTGTACGGGGGCTCTCCTGGTTTACGACCATCTAAATGGCGAGAGTAGTTTTCTATCCCACCGACGTAGCCCATTTCATTTAACATTTCCAAATCATAACGTGTTCTTTGTTCTAAGCGTTGTGCTTCTAATAATTTATTTTCACTTCTTAACAATTCTAATTGTTCATCTAATTCTTGATTAATCGTTTCGATTGCATGTCTTGTTTCTTCATCTGTTGAGACAAAGTGAGTGGCAGGGAATATAGCAACGTATGTTAAATCAGCTAATATTTCACCGGTTAAGGAATCGATTTCTCGAATACGGTCAATCTCATCACCGAAAAATTCTACTCGGATAGTCGTCTCTGCACGAGATGGTAAGAAAATTTCAACAACGTCTCCTCTTACTCTAAAACGTCCTCGTTGAAAATCTATATCATTCCGTTCAAACTGCATATCAACAAGGAGACGCAATAAAGCATCCCGACTAATCTCCATTCCTGTGCGTAAAGATTTAACATGTTTCTTATAGTCTTCCGGATTAACTAAACCATAAATACATGAAACCGATGCAACAACGATTGTGTCTCGACGTTCAACAAGCGAACTCGTCGCTGAGTGACGCAATTTATCAATCTCATCGTTAATACTGGCATCTTTTTCTATAAAAGTATCGCTCGACGGAACATATGCCTCTGGTTGATAGTAGTCATAGTAACTAACAAAATATTCAACGGCATTCTCTGGGAAAAACTCTTTGAACTCCGAATATAATTGACCAGCTAAAGTTTTGTTATGGGCAATAACCAAGGTCGGCTTATTAACTTGTTCAATTACATTGGACATCGTAAATGTTTTACCTGTTCCAGTAGCACCTAGTAACGTGACTTCTTTATCTCCGTTATTAATACTCTCTACTAACTGTCTAATAGCTTCTGGCTGATCTCCATTCGGTTCATATTCTGAATGGAGCTTAAATTTTGGTTTTTCCATAACAATTTCCTTTCTATCTGCAATAATCTTCTGGTAAAACTATAGCATAAGCAGTACAAAAAAGCCCTCCTGTGATTTCAAATCAACCAGGCGGGCTTGTTTATATTGTTAAGCTTATTAGTTTTTGTTAACTAATTTTGTTAAACGTGATTTTTCACGTGAAGCTTTGTTTTTGTGAACTAGACCTTTTGATGCAGCTTTATCGATTGCTTTGTTTGCATCTTTTAATAGTTCAGTTTTGTTTTCAGCATTTTCTGCTACTGCAGCTTCTACTTTAGCCATTGCAGTACGTACAGATGTTGCTTGTCCTTTTTGACGCGCACGTGTTTTGTCATTTTGACGAATACGTTTGATTGCTTGTTTTGAGTTTGCCATTTTAATAGTCTCCTTCATAATAATTTAAATGTTGTTATATAATGATTAGATTCATATCGAACATTTTTTTAACATGTCATAGTATACAAAATTTTTCTATGAAATGCAATCTTTCTCACTGATTTTATTTCAAGTATGGGATTTTACTATGCATTAATTTTGTTTTTTTGTGCAAAACGCATGATAAATAATTCAACTTGAAGCTCTTGATCAATTTGACCTGTCTTCATATGATAGTCCGCATCAATCAAATAATCTAAAGCTTCTGACAACAATCGTTGATCATAACGACGAACGTTTTGAAGCGCTAATTTTACACGATACGGATGGACTTTTAGTACTTTTGCGATATCACTTTGCTGATAGCCTTGTTTTTGTAAAATTTTCACTTGTAACAATAATCGAAACTGTGAAATTAATAAAGCGACTATTTTTATCGGTTCTTCTTTTTGCACCAATAAATCTTGATATGTTTCAATGGAAGCTTCTACTTGATTATTTAAGACGAGCGTGTTGAGTTCAAAAACGTTTTGTTCAAGTGTTTTTGGCACCAGTTGTCGAACGGATTCAAGTGTAATCGTTTTGGATTCCATATGGAGCATAAATAATTTATCCAACTCATGCATCATCTGAGATAAACGACCATCCGTTCTTTCCGTAAAGAGTTGAAAGGCCTCGTCTGAAAAATGGTAGCCCTTCTCTTTAACAATCTCCTTGATGTATTGACTCGCTTCATTAGGATATGGCGATGAGACATCAACTATCGTAGCCGTCTTTTCAAGTAATTTTGTTACTTTCTTTCTGCGATCTAATTTTTCGTAAGGTGCGAAGAAAACCAGGATTGAAAAGTCTGCCGGATTTTCTAAGTAATCCATTATTTCATCTAATGAATGATCTGGTGCATTCTTGGCTTTTTGTCCGGTTAAGAAAAATGGATTCTGGACAAAGACAACTTTTCTTTCGCCAAAGAATGGAAAAGACGAAGCTTCAAATAACGCTTCACTAATGGCTACTTCTTCCATATCATAATTTACAAAGTTTAAATCAATGGAATCTTCATCTAGAGCATGTTCGATGATTGCTTCTCGGATTTGTTCAATGAAATATTGTTCTTCCCCCAAAATTAAATAGACAGAGTCAAATTTTCCTGAGCGAATCGTTGCAATTTCTTTTTGTATGTTTTTCATGTTATTCACCTATTTTATGTACTGTTTTGATTTTTGTATACCAATTATTTGTAAGTGGTACCTTGTAATATTGAACTTGAATCGCGCCCATTTCATCCGTTCTATAAATCGTAGCTTCTGAATCTTCTAGTCGTTGAATGACTTCAGAATGCGGATGCCCATAACGGTTATTCAAACCGACTGATATGAGGGCATGTTTTGGTTTCATTTGTCGAAGAAACGTTTCAGAAGTCGATGTTTGACTGCCATGATGACTAACTTTTAAATAGTCTACACTCAGCCCTGAGTATTCCTGAAGCAAATTTCTTTCAGCGTCGCCTTCGATATCTCCTGTAAATAACCATTTATCATCTCCAAGTGTAACATATAAAACAAGAGATTGATTGTTATTATTTTCCTTATATTGCTTTGAGAGTGGATACAGCGCAAGTGTATTTTGTGTGGGTAAAGAGAGTATTTCAGGTGGATCAACCAGTATGCGATTCATATTTTCAAAGGGTACAATTTGTTCGTATATTAGAGACTGGTTAAATGTTGAATGAGTAGCTACAATCTCTTGGATAGGAATTTCACTCGCTAAGGTCTCGATTTCACCGCTGTGATCTGCATCCGCATGTGTGATATATAAGCGGTCAATCTTCGAGATACCAAACGACTTCAAGGCGGGAACAGTGATATCCTGAGCAACCGAAAAAGCAGTCTCTGACTCTTTCCACTCCTCATCTTTAGCCCACTTAAAGACACCGCCAGTATCTATCATGGATACTTTCCCAGTAATCGGTTCCTTAATCAGAATGGAATCGCCTTGTCCGATATCCAGCATTAAAACATAACCAACTGGTGATAATTGATGGTAAAACAAGCAGCTGATAATGAGACTTACCGAAATAAGGTTGGGTCTTTTTCTCATTTCAATATTACGAATGACTATAAAAACATTTATAGATAACAGCACGATAATGAGTAGCGGTAATCGTCCTGTAATCAGTGAAAAATTAAATTGATTGGTTAAAAAAGCCATTACCCTTTCTAGCCATTCGATTGTACTGAGAAGCAGTTTTTCTAAAAATGGAAAGAATGCATAATTTCGAATAAAAAATGAACTCATAAATAAGAATAAAATACTTGGAAATAAGAAGGTCGAAAAAATCGGTACGAAAAGTAAATTCGCAAATATCGTTATCCATGGAATTTCATAAAAGTGATAGGTTAAAATTGGAATACTCACCAGACTAGCCAGCGTTGAAAATAAGATGGTCGATTTTAGTGCTGACAACTTCTGAATCCAATCTTGTTTACTTAATAATATAAAGAGCCCGCTCAGCACGTAACTCATTTGAAAGGACATTTGAAAAATGAGATACGGATTAATGAATAATGCGAGTAACATTGTGATAGACCAAGCATTAAACGAATCAACTGGCCGCTTAATTTGACGACTCCCCAATAGGATAATGGTTTGTACAGTCGCACGAAATACGCCTACTCCTAGACCCGCAAATAATCCGTATATTGGTAGAACGACTAAAATAACACGGTCCGTTGACTCATGGGTGACTCCTAATTTAAGTAAGAGCTTCCGAATGAGTTGAACGAGATAAGTAATATGAAAACCAGAGATACTAAACAAATGTAAGATGCCTAAAGTTCGATAACTTTGCAACACTTCTTCTGAAAAAGAACGCTTATCGGCAAATAACAACATCCGGATATAAGAAGCTGTCTTTGACTGAAAGTTTTGATTAATATAGTTAAAGGTTTGATGCCGTATACGAGTTAATTGAGACCCTAATGGTTTCTTTAAGTTTTCTTGGTTCACTTGATCCACTTGGGTTATTCCTTCTGCCTCAAGCTCCCAATAAATAGCTTGTTGTTTTAAATAGTTTCGGTAATCAAATTGATAAAAGTTTCTCTTTCCACTCGGTTCCTTTAACTGTCCCTTTATTTTAAGGTGTGTTAATGGTGGTCTTTCCGTCCAAACTTCCTTTTCTTTTTCGGTCTCTGCTCGATAAATGACCATAACCTTTTCTTGATTATCGGCCTGTTGAATAGTCCCTTCGAAACGAATACGATTGCCATTTACTTTAATCGTTGTCGGGTCTGGGTATACAACAAACTCCTGTGTTCGCTCGTCTAATATGGTTTCACTGGATTTAATCTTTATAAAAATAGACACTACAAATACGAATCCGATAACGAGTGTCCAAATAATAATTCGTTTATTTTTCAAGAAACATACTCTTAATAACCACAATAAGCTACATAAAAACCCCAGCCATTGAAATGATATAGAGAAAGTCCAAGACAGACATAAACATACTAATGCTGGAAAAAACCAAATCATTTCTGTCATTTGCACCCCTCGATCATTGTTTATTTATCTGAGAAACCTCCATGAATTTGAGCAAAGAAGTCCTCTGGCATTTCAACCTGTCCGATATTAATTCCTGAGTGTGTTAATAATTCTTTGGCATATTCACTCGTACGGTAATCATGTAGGTAGTACATATTCGATATGCCTGCTTGAATGATTGTTTTAGTACACTGTAAACAAGGGAAATGTGTCACATAGATATCGGCACCTTCTGTCGGAGCACCAAATTTCGCACATTGAATAATAGCATTCACTTCCGCATGAACAGTCCGTATACAATGTCCTTCCACTACATAGCAACCAACTTCTGAACAGTGAACATCGCCACTAACTGAACCATTATACCCGCCTGAAATAACACGACGATCACGCACAACTGTAGCTCCTACACCTAAACGTTCACACGTACTTCTAGTGGATAAGAGTAAGCTTTGCGCCATAAAAAATTGATCCCAAGGAATTCGTTTTGTCATATTTATAGACCTCCATTTATGCTTCATGTTCTTTAAATAATTGTTCAAATTATACTAAACACATGAATCAGAAGCAATTTTTCCATGAAGGTTTGACGAATACACACCAATCTTTAATTCGTTATGGTAATCATTTCTTTTAAATTTTCAAAAGTGGCATTACCTATCCCAGAAACATTCTTTATATCATCAATCGTTTTAAAAAAACCATGTTCATCTCGATAACGGATAATACTATCTGCTTTAGAGGCCCCTATTCCGTTCAATGTCATTAAACGATTCTTATCTGCCTCATTGATATTCACGAGTGTTGTTCCCTCAGAACTACTCTCTATAGTTTGAACGGGCGATTCATATTCTTCACCTATTTCTGGAATATAAATGACCATCTGATCTTCAACCTTCTGCGCAAAATTAACACCCTTTGAGTCCGCATTATCTATTATGCCTTCCGCTCGATCAATGACATCTATTACCCTATCCTTAGCATTCATTTCATAAACACCAGGTACCCGAACCGCACCTTTAATATCGACCATAATCACTTCGGAGAGGCTTTCTTCTAAAATTTCAGAAATTTCAGTTGCAGCATCAACCTCTTCCCCTTTCACTTCCGCAATCAACATTTCATATGGGTCTATCGGTGGTTTTTCTACTGGTCTATCAAATATAGTCACTCCAATAAATAGCAAGGTCGAGCAAGCTACAAGTATGATTAAAATCAGTTTCCAATGCTCCTCAATCTTTTCTTTCCATTCATCCAATTTTACGCCCTCCTTTTTAGTCCCTATATATATAATTTGCAATAAAATCGTATTTTCGCGAAAATAGTTTATTTATTTATTGTTTTTCTTAAAACTTCTCTAACTCAGCTGCTTTATCTACCGTAAACAAATAAAGAACCCACTAATGAAAGTGAGTTCTTTTAAAACTATTTTATACTGTTTGAGGCGCTATGCCTTCTTTTTGCATGTAATACATTTCGCTATAAATCCCATTCGCCTTAAGTAGCGATGTGTGATTACCCTGTTCAGCAATTTCACCATCCGCTAAAACGATTATTTGATCCGCATGTTGAATAGTAGACAATCGATGCGCAATGATAAAGGTTGTGCGCCCTGTCTTTAGAACTTCCATCGCATTTTGAATGATTTGCTCTGTCTCTGTATCAATTGATGAAGTCGCTTCATCCAAAATCAATATCTTTGGATCGAAAGCTAAAGCGCGGGCAAAGGAAATCAGTTGACGTTGACCAGAACTTAAAGTGCTTCCTTTTTCCACTACTATTTCATCTAAACCATTTTTCATTTGTTTCAGTAAACTTGCCCCACCAACCTCAATCAAGGCTGCTTTAGCTCGTTCACGACTAATCTTAGGATCATCTAATGTGATATTGGACAATAACGTTCCAGTGAATAAGAATGGATCTTGTAGCACAATCCCCATGTTATCACGAACACTTTGGCGTGTGTAAAATTGGATATTTTGACCATCAATTAAAATCTGTCCTTCTTTTGAATCATAGAAACGGAACAATAAATTCATGATAGAGCTTTTTCCGGAGCCTGTATGCCCAACTAAGGCAACCGTTTCACCTGGCTGAGCTTTAAAATCAATGTTTTTCAAGACTTTCTTATCCTCTGTGTAGCCAAAATTAATATGCTCGAAAGCAACTGCTCCCTTTTCAATACTTAACTCTGCTGCTGGTTCTCTTTCTGGTTCGGTATCGAGTAATTCGAATACACGCTCACCGGATGCAATGGCCTGTTGAACAAAGGACATTTGCATAATGATCATTTGAATCGGCATAAAAATTCGGGTTGTATAATCAACCAGTACATAAAGTGTTCCGACAGAAACACCTAAGACACCGTTTAGAAATTGAGTGGAAAAGTAAAGTGCCACAAAGAATAACGCAAGTTCTCGGAGCAACGCACCTAATGGGAACTGGGCAACTGAATCCAGCAAGATATATTTTCTTTGGGTTTCAAACCATTGATCGTTGACGTCTTGGAATTCAGCCCGTATTTTATCTTCTTGTTGGAAAGATTGAATAATTGTCATACCTTGGACAGATTCATTAATTTTTGCATTCATTTCACTATTCAGTTCACGCTCACTTCGACTTAACGCCGTTGCACGCTTACTGTAGAAACGGTACCAGAGAGTCATTAGTGGAAGAATAAAAAGCAACGCTATCCCGATGCCACGATGCAGACGAACAATTGCCACATACGTTCCAATCAAGTACACGACATTTAATAGAACGTTTCCGATTGTCGTCACATAAAATTGTTGGCGTAGTACTTCTGTATCATTGGTAATCCGTGCCACCACTTTACCCGCTGGCAAGTCATCAAAGAAACGAATCGGTAGTTTTTGTAAATGTTCATAAGCTTGATCACGTATAACTTTCACAATGCCATTTGCAGCTTTTGTTAACATCAGTGAACTGATAAAACGTAAAATCGCTGTGGCTATCATTAAGCCACCATAGGTCAAAAGTAACCGAATCAATAACGTTTGATTTAATATACTTGTCTCTGCAGCGGGCGTAATAACATTATCAATCAAGTCTTGTGCGATAAGCGGTGCTGTTAAATCAGCTGACATTGCTAGGATAAGTAATACAAAACCAATAATGAAAGAAATTTTGCCATACGTCATATAAGATAATAATCGTTTAATAGTCTTCATTACTCATCACCTGCTTTCAGTTCTTGGCGCATATACTGCTCGTAGTACCATCCTTGAAGAGAAACCAATTCATTATGGGTTCCACGTTCGATGATGCGACCCTCATCTAGTACAATAATTTCATCCGCTTCTTTAATGGCTGAAAGACGATGGGTTGAAATAATCGTGGTTTTACCGGATCGATTTTCTTTAATATTGGCAATAATATTTTGTTCCGTTTTCGCATCCACTGCGGAAAGCGAATCATCTAACATGAGGATTTCAGGATCTTTAATTAACGCTCTCGCTAACGAAATACGTTGCTTCTGTCCACCTGATATCGAAACCCCTTTTTCACCAACTAACGTTTCAAGTCCTTCACTCATGTTTTTTAAATCTTCAGCGAAAGATGCAATGCGGACACTCTCTAAAATCTCTTCTTCTGTTGCTTTATCTTTACCAAAGGCAATGTTTTCACGAACACTGCGAGAAAATAGAATGTGGTCCTGTGGCACATAACCGATAAGACCTTGCAGTTCTTGTTCCCCCAGTTGAGACACGTCGGTATCACCATAGCGGAATCCGCCTTCGCCCATTGGGTATTGTCGTAATAATTGTCTTAAGAGCGTCGTTTTACCTGCTCCCGTTTTACCTACTATTCCTAACATTTTTCCTTTTTCAATTTCTATCGTAATCCCACTTAAGTTCGGAGTATTATTTGAAGGATACTGGAAGGTTAAATCTTCCATCTCAAGAGAACCTTCTGTTTCAATACGTTCCCCACCATAATCCCCCATATCATCATCCGCAAATAAAATATCCTCAACTCGAGTCATGGATGCAGTCCCTTGTCGTAGAATGTTTGTTAATTCACCGACCGATATAATCGGCCATACAATCATCTGTAAGTATAGTTGGAAGGCAATAATGTCTCCCACCGATAATAAGCCGTTAAACACTAAATAAACACCATATCCAAAGGAGATAATGGTACTAATCGCCGTAAAAAACTTCACAAGTGGCATAAATAAAGCATTTGCCTTTGCCACGTCATTATTCTTCTCAAGTAAACTCTCTGTTTGTTGGCGGAACTTTTCAATATAAGACTCTTCTTTAACGTAAGCACGAATCACTCGAATGCCATCCACCACTTCCAGAACATCGTTATTTAAGGATGAGAACTCTTCTTGTGAAATGGTGTAACGCTTCTCTACTAAATCTCCGACTTTCCCAAAAATATAGCCCAAAAGGATTAACGGGAACAAACTATACAAGGTTAACTTCCATGAAATAGTGACACTCATCATCGTTATAATGATGATTAAAAATAATGTAGAATCCATTAAAACCATCATACCGTAGCCAGCTGTTTCAGCAATCGACCGAACATCTTGTGTCGAGCGAGCCATTAGGTCTCCCACACGAAACTTCTCATAATAGACCGAACGCATTTTTAAAAAATGATTCATTAAGTCGGATCGAATCTGCTTTTGAAGGTTTGCTGCACCCGTAAATAATAAATACGACCACAACAACTCCAATAAATAGGCTGAGATAATACTAACCATAAAGACGACTGAAATTTGTGTAAGAAGTCCCGGTGTTAATTCCCCTATCACGATATAGTCAATGGTTTGACCAATGATGTACGGAATAAAAACACGGAATAGATTACTAAATATCATCGAAAAGAATGAGATAAAATAGTTTTTCTTATATTCCGAAAAGAAATCTTTCAATTTAAACAAGATAGAAAACATATGATAATTCCTCTCTACTTCAAAAAATGCAAAAAAATAGCACCCTCCCCATAGGACAGGTTGCGCTTCGCTTAAATAATAACATTTAAATAAACAAATAGCCTGAAATGGTAGGGATTATATATTTAAATCGAATTTGTGCTTGCTTAATATTTTTCACTATCCTACCCCCCTAAAATATAATCTATGTGTATTTTATCCTGTTTCAGCTTATTTCACAATAGATATTCGTATTTTTCTCATTTATTTTTAATCTTTCGTTTTAGTACGATAAAAATGACCAAAAATAAAAAAGATGTAGAAACTAATCTACATCTTCTATCATACGTTTATATTGTTAAGCAGCTATCTGACCTGTTATGAACGGATTTACTCCAACCAATAAATCTTGATTATATTGTGCAACATCTTGAAGTTCTAAACTATTCAGGAAGTCAAGCGCATCATTAAATGTTTTGATGGGTATAACTTGCATATCCGTATCTATATCTTTCGCAGCTTCTACCGCTTCCTCATAATTCGAACGCATCTCAGGGTACAACTCAATGACTTCTGCTGGCAGCTCATCGTCTGGAGCGAAGAAATAAGTTGCACCCTCTTCATCTGCAGCTACAACCTTTTTCGCAATACCACCGATTCGACCAACTGTTCCATCCGGTGCAATCGTTCCTGTACCAGCAATTTTAAGATTACCTAGTAAATCAGATTGAGTGATTTCATTGTATATATGGAGTGAGAACATCAGACCTGCTGATGGTCCACCAATATTTCCCGATTCAATAATAACCTCTGGCGTCGTTTCTAAACGTGTATTATCGACTAATCCTATGCCAATACCCGATAGGCCCGATTCAAGTTGAATCAATTCGCCAGATGCGGTTTTCATTTCGCCCTCTCGCTCAAATTCAATCTCTACAGTAGATCCAACCTCTAACTGACTAATATAATTTATAAATTCCTGAGAGCTTTGAAAATGATTTTGATCGACAGCCTTTACAGTATCACCAACTTTTAAACGGCCCAAAAAATCCGATTCTTCAATCACTTGTAACACATAGACCCCATTATAGACAAGCTCATAATCTTCCTCAGCAGCCTCAAAAGCTACCTGTATGGCCGTATTACTTGAGCTGTTCATGTAATACTGTTGGATCACATCATATTCTTCAAAATCAGAAACATCACCAAACAATTGATTCTCAGTTAGTATATCATGGTAAGGTAAAAAGCCCATTAAAGTCGTTAGTGGTGTAGCCTGTTGAATACCCACAGTAGTAATGTAAAACTCCCCTGGATTATCCTTTGTTTCACCATCAATAACAACCATCTCATCTAAACCAAATGCACTGCCCGGACGCTCAATAAAAAATGGGATGGGTCTTAAAACGATGAAATAGAAAGCTAATAGAAATAACAATAATTTAAGCCATCTTGGCATTTTTTTCATAGGCCATCATCCTCATCTGTCTCCACTACGATATTTTTCTTGCATTTTCTTAGCAATACTTTCTGGAACCATTCCAGAAACATCGCCATCAAAGATAGCAACTTCTTTAATCAAAGAAGAGCTCACAAAACTGTATTTTTCATCTGCCATTAAAAAGACAGATTCGATTTCCGGTTGTTGTGTTTTGTTCATTGAAGCAATACTCATTTCATACTCCATATCCGTTAAAGAACGAATACCTCGTACCATCACTGTAGCACCTTCAGATTTAGCAAAATCGACAATTAAACCGTCAACATGTAAAACTACACGGACATTATCGTAAGATGACTCTTTTACGACAGCCGTAATCATCTCGAGTTTCTCATCTGGTGTGAATAAAGATTTTTTAGATGTATTTGTTCCGATTGCAACAATTACTTCATCAAACATTTTCGCTGCTCGATTTAAAATATTTAAATGTCCCATCGTAAAGGGATCAAAACTACCTGCGTAGATTGCTTTTGTCATGAAATATCTCCTTTTAAATAAATCGTTAATTTCACTTTCCCGTATTTTTTTTCTTGCCAGACAGATAACTCTCCGATTGTCTCAGGCAACTCAACTCTATTTCCTGTTTCACACACAATCATCGCGATGTCATCCAGCATGTCGCCTTCAGTTAAGCGTTTAATATCATCAACCATTGTTTGTTTATCATAGGGCGGATCTAAAAAGACCAGTTTAAACTGATCACCACGACCTGCTAATCGATCTAAAGCAACTGTTGAAGGGGCTTGTATCACTTCGAATTTATGTCCCTCTTTAGTCATTTGAACATTCTCTTGAATCACAGAAACAGCTTCACGGCTGCGGTCAACGAGCACTGCTTCATCGATTCCTCTAGAAACGGCCTCAATTGCTAGTGCACCACTTCCCGCATACAAATCCAACACTCTTCCCCCTCTGAAATAAGGGCCTATAATATTAAAGAGCGTTTCTTTTAATTTATCCCCCGTGGGACGTGTGTTATCACCGGATAAACTTTTCAATGGTCGACCACCATAAGTACCTGCTATTATTCGCATATAATCACCTTAAAATTCACCTTCAGAAAAACTGTCATTATTCGAAAAAGTTTCTAATTCCTTTTTACGCTTCTTATCATCAATTTCTTTTTGCATTTCAGTGATAACATCATCATATGTTATCGGTAAATCTCTTAATAAAGATACCTCTACCTTTTTCACATAATTTTCTTTGTTTAAACGGTCAATCGTTCTGTCGATATCTTTTGTATCTACATATAGTAATGCATAGTCCATCTTGCTTGATACATAGTGTAAAACACCAAAATTCATTAATCGTTTAACATGCCGCTTAGAATTTAACCAAACAACAACCCCTGTACGATTTTCAAAATCAGCTGTTGTATTTATATTTTTTTGTCCTTCATTCATATTAATCGCTCATTCCTCGAAATAGTATTGAAATTAGTATAACAAAATAAACAAAAAATCTCTTGGAAAAATGACTAAGTCTTAAAATAATTAAGACTTGACGAATTCCCAAGAGATATAAAACTTATTTATTACCTTCTAATGTATTATAAAAGATGCTGATATCACGTTCTAGTTTGCTGAGTAGCTGATTGCCTTGTGCCTTATCAACTATATTGAGATCAATTGCAAAGTTTACTTTTTCGGAAAAACCGTACATTTTTGTGTCGATAATCTCTTCAACAACTGGGCAAGATAAGCAGAGAGTTTCTTGATTTTTTAACAATTGTAAGATGCTGTCTGCTTCATCATATAATAATTGAATGGCAGTCGCATTCTGAACTTCTTGATTCATATTTTAACCCTCTCTTTCTTTTATATCCTAAACCTCATCAGTCAGTCGTTTTATTTATTTTTGTTTTTGGCTGCTTTCGCACGTGCGTTAGAATCTAAAATAACTTTTCTTAAACGAATAGACTCTGGTGTAACTTCACAATATTCGTCATCTGCGATAAAGTTTAACGATTCTTCAAGCGTCATAATTTTAGGTTCTTTAATCACACTTGTTTGATCTTTGTTTGCTGAACGTACGTTAGTTTTTTGTTTTTGTTTCGTTAAGTTAATCGCTAAATCACCTTCACGGTTATTTTCTCCAACGATCATGCCTTCATAAACGTCCGTACCTGGCTCAACAAATATTGTTCCACGATCTTCTAAGTTCATGATACTATAAGTAGTTACTTTACCAGTATCAGTTGACGAAAGCGAACCGTTACGACGTCCTGAAATTTCTTCTTTAATCGCTGGTTTGTATTCATCAAACGAGTGGTTCATGATTCCGTATCCATGTGTAATCGATAGGAATTCGTTTGTGAAACCAATTAAGCCACGAGAAGGTGCCGAGAAGAATAGACGGACTTGTCCATTTCCTGGGTTCTCCATTTCCGTCATCAGTGCTTTACGTAAGCTTAAGCGTTCAATAACAGCTCCCATGTACTCTTCTGGTGTATCAATTTGAACAGTTTCAAATGGCTCACATAATACGCCATCAATTTCACGAGTAATAACTTTTGGTCTTGAAACTTGTAACTCAAATCCTTCACGACGCATATTTTCAATCAGAACAGATAAGTGGAGTTCTCCACGTCCTGAAACAGTCCAAGCATCTGGTGAATCAGTTGGTTCTACTTTTAATGACACATCCGTTTGTAATTGCATGTCTAAACGCTCAGCAATTTTACTTGCTGTAACCCATTTACCTTCACGTCCTGCGAAAGGTGAGTTATTTACTAAGAAAGTCATTTGTAGTGTTGGTTCATCAATGTGTAAAACAGGTAATGGATCTAAGTGATCCGTTGGTGTAACTGTTTCCCCAACGAAGATATCTTCAAGACCTGAAATAGCTACAAGATCTCCAGCTTGAGCTGATTGAATTTCTTTTCTTTCTAAACCAAAGAAACCAAATAATTTTGTAACACGTACATTTTTAACAGAGCCGTCTAATTTATTTAAAGCTACGTTATCTCCGACATTAATTTGTCCTCGGAAAACACGCCCGATACCAATACGTCCAACGTAATCATTATAGTCTAATAGAGATACTTGGAACTGTAAAGGTTCATCACTATTATCAACTGGAGCTGGGATTTCTTTTAATATCGTCTCAAAGATTGGATCAAATGACTCTTCTTGGTCTGCTGGATCATCTGAATAACTACTTGTTCCATTGATTGCTGATGCATAGACAACCGGGAAGTCCAATTGATCTTCATCTGCATCTAATTCGATAAACAAGTCTAATACCTGGTCTACTACAACTTCAGGTTGGGCAGAAGGTTTGTCGATTTTATTAACAACGACAACTGGTTTAATGTCTTGTTCTAAAGCTTTTTGAAGAACGAAACGTGTTTGTGGCATCGGGCCTTCAGCTGAGTCAACAACTAAAACAACTCCATCTACCATTTTCATGATACGTTCAACTTCTCCACCAAAGTCCGCGTGACCTGGTGTGTCTAAAATATTAATAATTGAGTCTTTATAGTTTACAGCAGTGTTCTTAGAAAGAATCGTTATTCCACGTTCTTTTTCTATTTCGTCAGAGTCCATTGCTCGATCCGTCAATTCACTATGCGAATCTAGCGTGCTAGATAGTTTTAAAAGTTGGTCAACCAAAGTTGTTTTACCGTGGTCAACGTGAGCAATAATTGCGATATTTCTTAAATCTTTTCTTAATTTCATTATTTTTCCAATCTCCTCAATTGATTACAATTTTATGTAATCAGAAAAAAATACTTAGGTAGTCTACCAGTATTCCTTTGATAATACAATGTTTATTTACTTATTTTTTATAATCTGTAAAGCATCTTCTACAGCTGCATGAGTTCCCATTAATAATGCCGACTTTTCTAGAGGGTTAATTGGTTTCTCGTCGAATCGTTTAACCGTTCCGCCACTCTCTTGAACCATCATAATGCCTGGCGCAATATCCCATGCATTTAGACCATATGTTATATAGAGAACCGTATTGCCTTTAGCTATTTCTACTGCTTCTAGTCCTGCAGAACCTATATTCCTTATGCCTAAAGTCTCTTTTAAAATCTCTGTATTTAGTCCTACAATTTCATCTGAAAGGAATTTCGTATTCGAAGCAAAGAGTCCATCACGAAGACTAGCATTTTTAATCTTAGGTAATAGTTCATCGTTACAATAAACACCTTTTCCTTTGATTGCCCAATACAAATTATCCTGGCTGACATCAAAGACATATGCTTGCATCCCCACATTTTTTTCAAAAATAGCTAGCATGACACAATAATTTTCATCTTGTACGACAAAGTTCATCGTTCCATCAATTGGATCTAAGAACCAGACGGTATCCTCAGACATGTCGATATTGGTTGGGTCATCTCCAAAACCTTCTTCACTCACAATTTTGTCATTCGGATATTCAGCTCTAATTTTTTTAACAAGCATTTCTTCTATATTACGATCCATATTCGTCACAAAATCACTGCGGTTTGCTTTTGTCTCAACTTCTAACTCATTTTTCACAGAATCGCGAATCATTTTCTCAGCTTCTTTTAACCATCCTTTTATAAGGGTATCTCTTTCTATAGTAAGCGACATTTAGACAGCTCCTCTATTTTATTCATACATAATATACTTAACAAGAATAGCATAAAATTAACCTTTTGTAAAAAACGACTATTGTAAAGCCCATTCTTAAAGCTTTTTTCAGCAACATAAAAGCCAAAGGCATACACTTGAATGTAATACCTTTGGCTTCGTTAAATTAATGAATATCTATTCGATATTTATTTTTACATATGGATTGGTAAGCCTAATGCTCCATCAGCCGCATCTGCAACTGTTTCACCTAATGTTGGGTGAGCATGGATTGTCAATGCGATGTCTTCAGCAGTCATACCACTTTCAACAGCTAATCCTAGTTCAGACACAAGGTCAGATGCGCTAACACCTGCAATTTGTGCTCCAACAATGATGTTATCTTCTTTAGTTGTTACTAGACGAATAAATCCTTCTGTACGGTCTAATGAGATGGCACGTCCGTTACCACCGAATGGGAACTTCGTTGCTTTAACATCTAATCCAGCTTCTTTAGCTTCATCTTGCGTGTAACCTACTGAAGCAATTTCTGGTGAAGTAAATGCTACAGCTGGCATAGCACGGTAATCTACCGCAACTTTTTGACCAGCAATTGCTGCTGCTGCAATCTTACCTTCGTAAGAAGCTTTATGCGCTAAAGCAGCTCCAGGAACAACGTCTCCGATAGCGAAAATATCTTCGTTACTTACTGAACGACCTTGGTTATCAACTTTGATTAATCCACGTTCATCAAGTTCAACGTTCGCTAAGTTTAATCCTAATTCGTCAGTGTTTGGACGACGACCAACTGTAACAAGCACGTAATCAGAAGTAACTGTTTCTTCTTTACCATTCACTTCATACGTAACTGTCGCGTTAGTATCTGTTTCTTCAACAGATTTAGCCATAGCATTTGTTATAATCGTTGCACCATTGTCTTTGAATTCTTTTTCAACAAGGCGAACCATGTCTTTATCAAATCCATTAACAATTGAGTCCATTCCTTCAAGAATTGTAACTTTCGTACCTAAACCAGCGAAGACACCCGCTAATTCTGAACCAATGTATCCTCCACCAATTACAGTTAAAGTTTCAGGAATTTCATCTAATGCTAGTGCACCAGTTGAGTCCAATACGCGGTCGCTCCATTTGAAAGCACCTAATTCTATTGGACGTGAACCTGTCGCAATAATCGCTTTTTCGAAAGTATAAGTTTGTCCAAACTCTTCACCCATAACACGTACTGTGTTCTCGTCTGAGAAGTATGCTTCACCCATAATAATTTCGACTTTGTTTTTCTTAAGTAGCATTTCTACTCCGCCAGTTAAACGGTCAACTACTTGTTCTTGTTTCCATTTTTGAGTTTTTGCCCAATCAATTTGTACGTTTTCAGTAGTGATACCGAAAATATCTGAACCTCTAGCTTGAGTAAATTTGTCTCCAGCTGTAATTAAAGCTTTCGATGGAATACATCCAACGTTTAGACAAACTCCACCAATGTATTCTTTTTCAATAATCGCTACTTTTTGACCTAATTGTGACGCACGAATAGCTGCAACGTATCCACCAGGACCTGCTCCAACTACGACCGTATCTAGCTCAATAGCCATATCTCCTACAACCATTAATAATTCACCTTAACCTTCCATTAATAGTAATTCAGGGTCTGATAATAATTTCTTCATGTAGTTCATTGCTTGTTGAGCTACTGCACCATCAATAATACGGTGGTCAACAACAAGTGATAAAGCTAATACTTTAGAAACTACAATTTCACCTTCTGCGTTAACAACAGGTTTGTCAGAAATGATTCCTACACCAATAATAGCTGATTCAGGGTGGTTAATGATCGGAGTAAAGTGCGCTCCACCAACAGAACCGATATTTGAGATAGAAATTGTTCCATCTGACATATCTTTTCCGCTTAATTTACCGTCATGAGCTTTACCAGCAAGTTCGATGATTTCATCTGCAACATCAAACATTGATTTTCTGTCTGCATCCGCAACAACTGGAACGTATAGACCTTGGTCTGTATCCGTTGCGATACCTACGTTATAGTAGTTTTTGTATACAATTTCATCTGTCGTGTCATCTAATGACGCAGCAAATACTGGGAATTTCTTCATCATTGCAGTCGTTGCTTTAACGATATACGGTAAGAATGTTAATTTCGTATCGCGTTCTGCTGCAATATCTTTATATTTCTTACGGTGATCCCATAGTTTGTCTACAACAACTTCATCAAATAATGCGAATGATGGAATAACTGTTGCACTCTTAACCATTGCTCTAGAAATTGCACGACGAGTCATCGTTAACTTCTCACGAGTTTCTTCGTCTGAACGTCCAGATTTGAATGGTGAAACTTCAACGCCACCAACTGTTTGGTTAGCTGCTGGAGCTGCTGTTGTTTCAGTTGATTCTGCAACATCTGCTGATGTTTCTTCAACTGCTACTGGTGCTTCTCCACCAGAAGTCATAAAGTTTTGTACGTCTTCTTTAGTCGTACGTCCGTTAGCACCTGTTGCAGGTACTAAGCTAATGTCTACATCATTTTCACGTGCAAATTGACGTACTGATGGCATTGCTTGAACAATACGGTTTGGATCTGAAGTAGCGACAACACCTGTAGATGCTGATGCTGCTGGAGCTGCCGTTGTTTCTGCTGGCGCTTCTACTGTTGCCTCTGCAACTGGTGCTTCCTCTACTGCTGGAGCTGCTTCTTCTGCTCCACCTTCTGAACCGTCGTCAATAACCATAATTGGCTGGTCAACGTTAACCATTGTACCTGCCTCAACTAAAATACTTGTAATTGTACCTGATACTGGGGATGCAATTTCTTCAACTGATTTATCGTTTTGAACTTCAGCTACTGAATCGCCTTCTGAAACTTCGTCGCCTTCAGCTACTAACCAATCTACGATTTCACCTTCAGCCATTCCTTCTCCAACGTCAGGAAATTTAAATGTAAAAGCCATTCTATTTTTCTTCCCTTCTCTTTAAAAGATTCATTTGACACTTGATATTTTTATAATTAAGTAATCAAGAGATACACCACGGTATCTCTCGTTACTTAGCATTTTTATTTTTTAAAATTAGAAGTCTGTTGCTTCTGCAATTGCGTCTTTAATATCGTTAGCCGTTGGTAACCAGTCTGCTTCCATTTGTGCAAATGGGTAAATAGTATCTGGTGAAGCTACGAATTTGATTGGTGATTTTAAGGATAAAATCGCACGTTGTGAAACTTCAGAAATAACCGTGTGACCAACACCTGCTTGACGTTGAGCTTCTTGTACAAAGACCATACGACCTGTTTTCTCAACAGATGCAACGATTGTTTCGTAGTCAACTGGTGATACAGTACGTAAGTCAATAACTTCAACTGATACGCCATCTTTTTCTAATTGCTCAGCAGCTTTAAGTGCTTCGCGAACCATGTATCCGTAAGATACAACAGTAACATCTGTACCTTCTTTAGCTACGTTTGCTTTACCAATTTCGATTTCGTATTGTTCTTCTGGAACATCTTCACGGAATGAACGGTATAGTTTCATGTGCTCTAAGAATACAACTGGGTCGTTGTCACGGATTGCTGCAGTCATAAGACCTTTAGCATCGTAAGGGTTTGATGGAATAACAACTTTCAAACCAGGAGTTTGAGCCATTAACCCTTCTAAACTATCCGCGTGCATTTCTGGCGTACGTACTCCACCACCGAATGGCGAACGGAATACAACTGGCATATCCATGTTCCCACCCATACGGAAACGGTGACGAGAAGTTTGACCAGCGATTGAGTCAAAGATTTCAAATACGAATCCAAAGAATTGAATCTCAGCAACTGGACGGAAGCCTTGTACAGCTAGTCCAAATGCCATACCACCGATAGCAGATTCTGATAGTGGCGTATCACTTACACGTAACTCACCAAATTCTTCTTGAAGACCTTCTGTCGCACGGAAAACTCCACCGTTAACCCCAACGTCTTCACCGAATATTAGTACTTTTTCATCTTTCTGCATTTCTTGCTGTAAGGCTTGAGTAATCGCAGAGATCATATTTAGTTGTTGCGTCATGATTATTTACTCTCCTTTGCTTCGTATTTTTCGATTTGTTCAACAATATTTTGACCTGGATTTGAGAACATCCATTTCAAGCTATCTGTTATTGACATCTTGCCAACTGAGTCTGCTTCTTTAGCAGCTTCAGCAATTTCAGCTTCATATTTTTCGATTAATTCTTCTTCGTGAGCGTCTGTCCATAGTTCCTTCTCTACTAAGTAGTTACGGAAACGAACTAGTGGATCACGTTGTGCCCAGTAGTCAAATGACTCTTCAGTACGGTAACGTGTTGGGTCATCACCAGAAGTTGAGTGAGGACCAAAGCGAGATGTAATTGTTTCAATTAGAACTGGACCATTTCCAGCTACTGCCCAATCACGAGCTGCTTTAGTTACAGTATAAACTGCTAATGGGTCCATTCCATCTACTTGTACTCCAGGGATTCCAACTGCTACTGCTTTTTGAGCTAATGTTTCAGCTGCAGTTTGCTTGTCTCTTGGTGTAGAGATTGCATAACCGTTGTTTTGGATAATGAAAACGACAGGTGCTTTGTAACGACTTGCGAAGTTTAGTCCTTCGTAAACGTCACCTTGTGATGATCCACCATCACCTGTATACGTAATTGTAATTTCATTTTCTTTTCCTGCTAATTTTTGTCCTACTGCGTTACCCATTGCTTGGATGTATTGTGCTCCAATAATGATTTGTGGGTTCATAATGTGTAAATCTTCAGGGTAGTTATTTCCTTCTACGTGTCCACGTGACCATAAGAACGCTTTGTAGACAGGTAAACCATGCATGATTAATTGAGGAATATCACGATAACCTGGGTAAATCCAGTCTTGTTGTTCCAATGCAAAGTGACTTGCGATTTGTGATGCTTCTTGTCCTTCTGTTGGAGCGTAAAACCCAAGACGTCCTTGTCTTGCTAATGCCATAGAACGAGTGTGTAACACACGTGAAAACACCATTCTATCCATTAATTCTACTAACTCTTCATCAGACAAGTCTGGAATTAGATCTTCGTTTACAACTTTTCCTTCTTTATCGATAATTTGAACCATTGGGAATGATTCTCCATATGATTTGACTAACTTGTCAAAATCTAAAGGGTTGTTTGCCATTTGTAACCATACCTCTCTTAAATAAGTTAATTTACCATAAACCCAAAAATTAGCTCTTCTAGATTTATGCCATTTCACAATTAAAAGTAACATGGAAATCAGATAAAATCAAGTGCATTGAATGCTTTTAATAACCTTACCAAGTGTATTCTGACAGTATTTCCAAAGATTGTGAAACTCATTTCATGAAAACACTTTTTCACAATGTATGTTGCAAAATGTAACAAAGTTATTAACTCGCCACTAGTTCGTCTATTAATAATTTTAGATGAATAACATTAAAACATTATGATAAAGTAAGTGAAAAACAATACAGGCAAAAAATTGTCTGATGACTTGTAACTTTTTTCTGTTTTTTAGCTTTTTCGAGGTTTTTATGGTAATATTTTAGAATGTAAACTGTAATAGGAGTGGAAGAAATGTTAACTATGGACGATGTAATTCGCGATTATCATCCAACTTTGAGAAAACATGCTAAAAAAGTTGAATTCCCTTTAACGGATGATTTACGCAAATTAGCAAGTGATATGATGGATTTTATTAAAAATAGCCAAGACCCTGAATTAGCCGAAAAGTATGACCTTAGACCCGGAGTAGGTATTGCAGCACCACAATTAGATATCCCGATCCAACTATTTGCTGTGCACATTCCAGCTGACGAAGAAGACGAAGAAGCATTAAGTAAAGTAATGATTAACCCGCGAATTATGCGACATTCTGTTAAGCAAACAGCTCTACCCGATGGAGAAGGTTGTTTATCAATTGATGATGTTTACGAAGGATTAGTGCCTCGACACAAGCGTATCACTGTTGAATACTATGATATCAATGGTGACAAACACACTGAAAAGTTTAGAGGGTATCCTTCGATTGTCGTTCAACATGAAATGGATCATTTAAACGGCATTTTATTCTACGACCACATCAATGAAGAGAATCCTTATGGGGTAGATAATAATCTCGAACTACTTGAAAATTAAACCAAAGACCTTGAGTTTGTACTCAAGGTCTTTTTTACTAAATCAAAAATCCTGCCCCTTATATAGAAGGAACAGGATTTTTTTATTATATATTCGAATGTTTATAGGTCTTTAATTGCTGCTAATGTTTCGTCGTAGTCTGGTTCATCCACTACCTCAGGTACAATTTGTACGTAACGAACGACACCATCTGCATCTAATAAGAATACAGAACGAGCTAAAACTGCGTTCCCATCTAAGTCAATTTCTAAACCAAACTCACGCCCGAACTCACCATTCGTATCCGATAGCGTCACTAAGTTTAAATCATTTTCTTTGTTCCAGTCGTTAAACTGATCAACTGTATTACGACTAACAGTTAGATAAATAACATCTTCTTCCGCTAATTTATCTGCAAAGTTTTTCGTCTGTAGCTCGCATGTGCGCGTCTCGACATCTGGTACAACGCTCACTACAACCGGCTTATCCGTAATAAAGTTATATAATTGAACATCGTCTCCATTTCTAGCCTTAACTGTAACGTCAGGTGCTTTATCCCCTACTTTAGGTTGCGTTCCTTTAACTTCTAATGGTTCTCCTTTAAATGTAACTTGCATATTATAACGTCCTTTCTTCTGCTTTAATTTCGTTTATTGTTATTTATAGTATATAAGGAATCCCTTTCTTAATAAAGAATATCGCTTTATATAGAGAGAATAAGCTTAACTAGTCTTTTTTAGAAAAATAAGCTATTCTATTACTGAGGTGTGAAATATGAAATTATCCATTGAAGAACATACACTAGGCACAATCCCTGTTTTAGAAGTTGTTCAAGAAAATTTAAAACATCAAACGTTACCCCTGATTGTTTACTATCACGGGTGGCAATCACAAAAAGAATTGACTTTAACACAAGGGCGTTATCTTGCCCGTGAAGGTTTCCGTGTTGTCTTACCTGACGCGTTTAATCATGGGAAACGAAAGAATCCTATGACAGATATCCCTTCTCTAACGTTTTGGCAAAGTATACATACGAACTTGTTTGAATTTGGTTACATTCTTGATTACTATCAAAAAAAAGATCTAGCTGACGAAAGAGTTGGAGTTGGCGGGGTTTCCATGGGTGGTATGACGACTTCGGCATTATTGACCCATCATCCGGAAATAATGGCTGCTGCATGTGTAATGGGGACACCTAAGCTGCTAGCCTATCGCGATCGTATCTTTCATCATGCGAGTCAAATGGACCGTTTTTTCCCAGAAGATTATGATCATCTGTTAAATTGGATTCCAGATTACGACTTATCTCTAAATATCGATAAGTTAGACGGTCGACCTTTCCTCGTTTGGCATGGCACACAAGATAAAATCGTTCCCTATACGCATGTTCGTGATTTTATTGAAGAAAATACGCACTTAGAAAATATCGAATTCATCGAAGAAGAGGAAGCCCATCTCGTACGCCCTCAAACGATGGAGAAGATTACAGCCTTCTTTGTTGAAAAAATGCTGCAGTAAAATAAACGTGTAGACACCTTAATGGCGTCTACACGTTTTTCTATTCTTTATACAGTAAACGGGACAATTTCATCTTTGAGTTTCTTAAAGTATAACGTCCCTTCTTCATTTTTCATGTCTACACAGTTTGTGTGCACAAGGTGATGCAGATGCGCCATCGTCTCTCCAGTCGCAAACCACTTTTGTGAGGCTGGAAAATTATCCCACCCCTTCATAGGAATACGCCAAGAAATGTTTGCTGAAATATTTCTGACCGTCCATGCTTCATCACCAGTCATAGCATCCAGTATTTCAGTCAATCGTTCATTATGATGCTCGATAATTTCTGTCATTCTTTCACTTGGATTCTCAACAATCTTTCGATGGGTTGCCATAGCTCGCTCTAAATCTAATTTTTTCAGCCGTTTCAACGTCTCAACGTATGTATTTAGTATGTTCTCGTACTCAAAACCCCAGAACGTAATATTAGGCGTAATTGGATCTAAAATCGTATCCGCACTGAAAATGATTTTTTTATCTGCATCATACAAACCTATATGTCCCGGTGTATGTCCAGCCAAGTCTAGTATTTCAAATCGATAATCACCTACGACGAATTCCTCACCAATTTTTAGGGGAATAAAGTCAACTGGCTTAGGTAACCGATGCTTAAAGGCAGGGTTCTCTCCAGTAATGATTTCGTCTTCATTCATACCATATAACGGAAATAATGATCGCATATCTTCCCAATACTCCATACCTGACATGATATTCATTAGTTCACCGTCAACTTCTCCAGCGTATACTTTACAACCAACATCATCAAATAGGTTTACTAAACCAACATGATCCGAATGAAGATGGGTTAAGACAACTTCAACATCCTCTAACTCTAAGTCCAGCTCTTTCAAACCTGCACGTAAAGCTTCTTCTGATTCTGGTGCATTAAATCCTGTATCAAATAAAACCGTACGATCATCTCCTTTAATCACATAAACGTTCAATGCTTTTAAGGGGTTACGAGGTAAAATGACCTCAAATGTATAAATATCTTTTGCTACTTCTGTTATCAATTCATTAGCTCCTTTTGTAAGCGTATTCTTATGTTCATCATATATCTAAAAATGTACAAGTGTCAATTTTTAATAACCGGAGAAATTTATCTCTACAGATTTGGCTATAGAAATCAGGTACAATTCTAATTAATCTAATT
>DAIOTD010000004.1:36597-37920 GCA_036752205.1 Atopostipes sp. | reverse complement strand
GAAAGTGAATTCGCTTATCTTTATGATAAGGATCGAGTATTCATACGTCTTCGAACGAAAGCTGGAGATGTAAAGTCGGTCGATTTACTAAGTGGGGATGTATACAGATTGTATACTGAAGATTGGCATAGAGAAGGAAAGTCAATGCGGAAAATCGCGACTACTCAATTACATGATTATTGGGCAATTGAGACAACTGTTGATACTAAAAGGCTAGCATACGGATTCCATGTAATAGGAAAAGATAGAACAGAAGTGTTCTATAACGATCGAGGCGTTTATCCTATGGAAGAACTTTATTTAAAAGAAGTAAACTATTACTTCCGCTTGCCGTATTTCCACGAAGTCGATCAATTTAGATCGCCACAATGGGTAAAAGAAACAGTATGGTATCAAATTTTCCCGGAACGCTTTGCGAATGGGGATCCAACAAACGATCCAGACAATGTATTACCATGGGGCAGTAAGAAACATCCAGGGAAAGATGATTTCTATGGTGGTGATTTACAAGGAATTATTGATAATTTAGATTACTTAGAAGATTTAGGTATTAATGGACTATATTTAACACCAATCTTTAAAGCATCGACGAATCATAAATATGATACGACGGATTACTTAGAAATAGATCCAGCATTTGGTGATAAAGAAACGTTTAAAAAATTGATGAAAGAAGCACATAGCCGAGGTATTCGTGTAATGCTTGATGCAGTATTTAACCATATAGGATATGATTCGATTCAATGGCAGGACGTTTTACAACATCAAGAATATTCGAAGTATAAAGACTGGTTTCATATACGTTCATTTCCTATACAAGATTATAATCATTTGAAGCCAAATGAAATGAATAATATGAATGAGTTAACGTATGACGCATTCGCTTTTGCTGGACATATGCCAAAACTGAATACAGCAAATCCAGAAGTGAAAGCGTATTTATTGGACGTTGCGACATACTGGATTCGTGAGTTTGATATCGATGGTTGGCGCTTAGATGTTGCAAACGAAGTTGACCATGCATTTTGGAAAGAATTCCATACGGCATGTGTGGCTGAAAAAGAAGATATCTATATTCTTGGTGAAATCTGGCATTCTGGACAAAGATGGCTAGAAGGTGATGAGTTCCACGCAATTATGAATTATCCATTCACTGAAAAAATCGAAGATTACTTTTTACGTAAAATAGTTTCGCCAACAGAAATGGTATACGGACTGAACCAACAAACAATGCTATATCGTAAACAAACAAATGAAGTTCAGTTTAACTTATTAGATTCACACGATACCGCACGTTTGTTATCAAAAGCACATAATGATGTA
>DAIOTD010000004.1:32721-36497 GCA_036752205.1 Atopostipes sp. | reverse complement strand
TGGATAGATATACGTGACGATCAAGATATCATAGGATTTAAAAAATCATTTAAAGGAAAAGAATTATTGTTTTATTTTAGTCAAAACAATGAAGAAGTTGAAGTGCTTTTACCGGTCCATGTAGAAAATATATTCTCACATTTGACGGAAGAAAAACATGGGAAATTATTACTTGAAAAGAATGGATTTGCGATTTTTACTTTACGTACTTAAATCATTAAACGGAAAACCAGGAGATGAAATTTAGTCAGAAAGACTTGAATAAATGGTGAAAACAGTCATGACAGATAAAGAGTTAGAAAAGAATCCAAAATCTTTAGAACAACCCGATATGGAAGAAAAGACAGGAAATAAAACTGAGAAAAAAATCGTTGTTCGATCAGTTAAAATTTAAAAGTATCCTCCATAAAATGATTGCGAGTTTCTCAGCGGTCATTTTATTCACTATTATTATTATATTAGTATCGGTATTTGCCTCTACTCAAGATAGAACAGCTTCTAATGAAGTTATTAAAAATCAGTTACCTGCAATGCTGAAAACACAGGAGTTAGTTGATAACTATAAAGATCGTTCACAAGTCATCTACGAATATATTGCGGATGGTAATGAACTGCGGGCGACAGAATTTGAAGCACTAACTGAAACAGCAGCTGAATTAGAAGCGGAAGTATTAGAACATTCTTCTAATGATGATATGATTCAAGCAGTTGACTTGTCTCAGCAATGGACAGAAGCAATTCGGATAGATGTTATTAATCCTATGCTCTCAGGTAATGGTTTAATTGCTAATGCGAACATGAAAAAATTAAAATCAATGCGGGACATGATTTTACGAATTTATAATGAAAATATATTAGCCGTTCAAGACGAAGTTGAAACAAGTGGACAATCTGTTATTCAGTCACAAGATTTAACCTTAATCATCATTGTAGTTCTAGGAGTAATTGCAGTTGTACTATCTATCTTTATATCATTACAAGCAGCACGATCGATTACAAACCCTATTCGTGAAATGAATACAAGACTAGACGCTATTTCGAATGAAGATTTTACAATGGAACCTCTTGAAATTGAAACTGAAGATGAAATGGGGCAACTTGCTCATTCATTGAACGTAACGCAAGATAAACTAAAGAATACGATGAATAATATTACATCCGCAGTTGACCTATTGATTAGAAGTAGCCATGAATTTACAAGAATTGGTCAAGAAGCTCAAGAAGGAACACGTCAAATTGGATCAACAATGCATGAATTGGCATCTGGTGCAGAATCAGAAGCACATATTGCCAATGACTTAACAGTGGAGATGACACGTTTTGAAGAAACTACAACCGATACATTAGAATATGGACAAGAAATCAAAAAAGAGTCAGAAGATATTCGAGAGCAAGCTCAAAATGGTACAACTTTAGTGGGGATGTCTACTAAGCAAATGCAATCCGTTAATGATATTGTTGAACGTTCGGTTCTTCAAATGGAGAAATTAAACAAGCAGACAGCTGAAATTTCGAAATTAATCGATATTATCCAAAGTATCGCTAAACAAACCAACTTACTAGCTCTTAACGCTTCTATTGAAGCAGCACGTGCGGGTGAACATGGTCGAGGATTTGCAGTTGTTGCGGAAGAAGTTCGCCAATTAGCTGAAGGAGTAGCAGAGTCAGTCAACGAAATTACATCTTATGTACAAAGTGTTCAAGATGAAGCAGATAATGTTACAAAATCATTACAAGATGCCCATACAGCGGTTGATGAAGGAACTGTACAAATTCAATCAGCAGATGAGAACATTGCTGAAATTACTCGTTCGATTAATGAATTAGAAAAACGTAACGAAGAGATGGTTAACAACCTTTCTGATATTAAGAATCAAAGTCATTCAATGCACAGTTTAATTGAAGAAATAGCATCGCTATCAGAAGAATCAGCAGCAGGAGTAGAAGAAACAGTCGCTTCAGTTGATCAAATTAATCTCACGATGGATGGGGTAGGAAATCAATCTCAAGAACTAGAAACACTTGCAAATAATTTAGGAGCAATAATTCGTAATGTAAAAGTATAATTTTAAAATTAGATAAATATTACGAATATTACTTAATTTTAGAGCCTAGTCCCACAAACACTGATATACGGATGTTTATAGACAACACACATCATTAGAATCAAATGAGAGAGATTAGAAAAGAGACTTAAATTTAGAAAGTTAACGAAAACGGTTGCTAAAATTGTAAAATTATGGAATAATATGGGTGTAAACACTTACATATATATAAATAGGAGGAGTAAGTAAATGAGTAAAACAAATTGGAAAAAATATGCAATGGGAATTGTTACAGCTTCAACTGCACTATTGTTAGCAGCATGTGGTGGTGGCGATGACGAAACAACAGAAACACCAGATACAGATTCAGGTGACACGACTGAAAAGGCTGGCGATACAGGTGCTGATTTAAGTGGAGACTTAACGGTTTCAGTTGGACCAGACTACATTAACTTTATGACAGATGCAGCAGCAGCTTTCGCTGAAGAAACAGGCGTAAATGTTGAAGTTGTTGAAGTAGATATGTTTGAGTCTTTAGACGCGCTTGCTTTAGACGGACCTGCAGGATTAGCAGCTGACGTTATGCTAGCACCTTACGACCGTATTGGTGGTTTAGGTAAGCAAGGACATCTAAACGAAGTAACATTACCTACTGATGGTCGTTACGACGGAACTGACGAACAACAAGTAACAATGGATGGAACGATCTACGGATCACCATACGTAATTGAAGCTTTAATTATGTACTATAATACAGACTTATTAGATGCAGCACCTGCTACATTTGAAGAGTTAGAAGCATTAGCAGAAGATGATGCATTCGCTTACGCAAACGAAGCAGGAACAAACACTGCATTCTTAGCTAACTTTGTAGACTTCTACTCAACATACGGATTACTTTCAGGATTTGGTGGATATGTATTCGGGGAAGATGGTACAGACGTATCTGATATTGGATTAAACAACGAAGGTGCAATTGAAGCTATCGAATACGCATCTACATGGTATGATGTATGGCCAGCAGGTATGTTAGATGCAACAAGTGCAGGAAGCTTTGTTGAGCAAACATTTATCGATGGTAACGCAGCAGCAATCATTGGTGGACCATGGGCAGCAGCTTCATTTGAAGGCATGAACTATGCAACAGCTCCAATTCCTACATTACCAGGTGGTAACGCATACGAGCCATTCGGTGGAGGAAAAGGATGGGTTATCTCTGGATACTCTGAAAATGCTGAAGCAGCACAAGCATGGTTAGACTACATTACTAACGAAGAAAACATGCAAGCATTACACGACTTTAACAGTGAAGTACCAGCTAACGGAGCAGTACAAGATTCAATTATTGCAGCTGGTGAAAACCAATTAGCTATCGCTGTAGCTGAGCAATATGCAAACTCTGTTCCAATGCCAAACATTCCTGAAATGTCAGAAGTATGGGTTGGTGCTGAAACAATGATGTTTGACGCCGTATCAGGTAACAAAACTGCAGAACAATCTGCAAACGACGCAGTACAAACTATTTCAGACAACATTGAACAAAAATACTAAAATTAATAAAGTATAGTGTTTAATTAAAAGAATATAAAAGTTCTTGTTGAATGACGTCTAGCGGAATGATTCAGCAGATGATTTCCTATCACTGCTGAATCATTTTTTTGCTAGAAGTTGTTTTTTTATAATGAAGGAGTTGATTGCAGTGGAAAGTACTGCAGCTACAAAAAAGAAAGA
>DAIOTD010000004.1:0-32621 GCA_036752205.1 Atopostipes sp. | reverse complement strand
TTATAATGAAGGAGTTGATTGCAGTGGAAAGTACTGCAGCTACAAAAAAGAAAGACGATTATACTGTAGAGGATCGTAAGAATATAAGAAATGCGAAACTCGCTTCGATAATTCCAGGTGGAGGACAGTTTTATAACAAACAAATTTTTAAAGGAATAGTATTTTTAGCTATTTTTGTGGTGTTCGTTTTTCACTTCGCGACATGGGGTATGGATGCCATTGAAGGACTAATTACATTAGGTACAAATCCAGGACGTGGACCAGAAAATGATCACTCGCTGTTCTTAATGATTGAGGGTGTTCTACAGATACTAATAATGGTAGTATTTGCATTTTTCTATGTGATACAAATATATGATGCCGATAGAGTTGCGAAAATTAATGCGATATCTCCGGATAAAGTTAATCGTTCGGTGAAGGATGTTCTCGTGAACGTATATGAGAATGGATTTCCGTATCTTTTAACAATTCCGGCATATGTCATTATGTTATTTGCTATTATTTTTCCGGTATTTGTTACGATTTTAATTATGTTTACCAACTATGACTTCAATAATATTCCACCATCGTCACTGATTCAGTGGACTGGTTTAGAAACATTTAGAAGTATTTTTGTTTTAAGTACATACCGTGAAACCTTTATGTCTGTTCTTACATGGACCGTCATTTGGACACTGGGCGCAACAACAGCACAAATCAGTTTAGGTGTACTTACAGCAATGATTATGAACCAACCGTTTATTAGAGGTAAAAGATTCTTTGGAGTGATCTTACTTTTACCGTGGGCTGTACCCGCGTTTATCACAATTTTAACATTCTCCAATATGTTTAACCCGAGTGCGGGGGCTATTAACACACAAGTTATACCCTTTATAAATAATTTAATACCATTCTTCGATATTCCATCTATTGCTTGGAAAATCGATCCGTTTTGGACGAAAGTTGCGCTGATTGGCGTTCAAGGTTGGTTAGGATTCCCATATATCTATGTTTTAACGACATCAATCTTACAATCTATTCCATCTGAATGGTACGAAGCATCAGCTATTGATGGTGCGACAACTATACAGAAGTTTAATTACATTACATTTCCGCATATATTATCCGTAGCAGCACCAATCTTTATTACGCAATATACAGGAAACTTTAACAACTTCTCTATGATCTACCTATTTAATGATGGTGGGCCAGGAAGTGTTGGTAATGGTGCCGGTTCAACAGATATTCTAATATCTTGGGTTTATAAATTAACAACCGGTGGATCACCTCAATACAATATCTCGGCGGCAATAACACTGATTATATCTGCATTTGTTATTGTAATTTCATTAATCATCTTTAAACGCTCGAGTGCATTTGAAATGGAGGATTGATGAGAATGTCACAAAACAAAAAGAAAAAACCTATAAAGAATTTTTGGCCTAAGTTTTTCACATACGCCTATTTGGTCATTTTGAGTGTGATTATTATTTATCCACTTTTAATTACCGTTACATCTGCGTTTAGAGCGGGTAACTTAATGGCGTTTGACTTAAACTTTCAAGGTGAGTTTACACTAAATAACTTTAGACGATTATTCAGTGAAACGTTATATGGCACTTGGTATTTGAATACCCTTAAAGTCGCTGTTACAGCAATGGCCATTCAAGTAAGTATTATCACATTAGCTGGATATGCCTATAGCCGTTACCGTTTCATTGGTAGAAAATCAACAATGAAGTTCTTTATTGTTGTTCAAATGGTTCCAACTACTGCCGCATTAACAGCCTTCTATATTATGGCTTTATTAGTAGGGGGATTAGATACGCACGCATTCCTAATCTTTATTTATGTTGGTGGGTCTATACCGATGAATACTTGGTTGATGAAAGGTTACTTCGATACTGTTCCAATTGACTTAGATGAGTCTGCACGTTTAGATGGTGCAGGACACCTACGTACTTTCTGGCAGATTGTCTTACCTTTAGTAAGACCAATGATCGCTGTACAAGCATTATGGGCGTTTATGACACCATTTGGTGAGTTTATGCTTGCCCGCTTTATTTTAAGAACTCCAGCGAACTATACTGTAGCGATTGGGTTACAACAGTTCATTAACAATCCACGTGAGCAACGTGTGACACTGTTCGCGGCAGGAGCAATTTTAATTGCTTTACCAATATCCATTATGTTCTTCTTCTTACAGAAGCACTTTGTATCTGGATTAACTGCTGGTGGTACGAAAGGTTAAATTTAAAACTGTAGATGATGAGTAGAATAGGACGATGAAGTTGAAAACTGATGTATTCCCATTAAATTATGTAAAAAATATCTGGTCTCCATTAAAAGCTTTTAAAAATCGGTTTGTTTTAACATGGCCGATGATGATCGTAGTCATCATCTTTTTAAACGCACTAATGGTTATCCCAGTGACCTTAAACTATGCTGAAATGGAATCATTCCCTTTAGAGGAGTATTACCCGATAGCAGCTAGTCAATTAGTTGATGACCAAGTTTTGGATGAAATCCAAACGGTCGTAGTGAATGAAGGTCAATTATCTATCCCGGAACCATTTCAGGTTGAAAATGCATACGGTGAAGTAGTTGGAGGTTTGTCATTAGACGAGATAGAGAATCACATATCGTCTCCAAACTTTATCGCATTTCAGGAGAATCAGTTGATTATAGCCGAAGAGGGCTTACCAACAGCAACTGTTCTTTATACACGGGATGTTTCTTTTGGTGAAATGGAGACGAAAGAAGAGATAGTAGAGGAAATTAGTCGTCAGTGGTTTAATCAGAATCGCGTTCTAATTGTATTAATCTTCTCTTTCTTAATTAGTACGTTCTTGCTCTTTATGTTGTTGTTTTTGGTCTTTGGATCATCATTCTTACTGTATCTAACCAAAAAAGGATCGCTTACGACGATTAAGACATACAAAGAGTCAGTTAATTTAATCTTAAACTCGTTGGCTGTACCAACATTTCTTGCTATGCTGTTTGGATTATTCTATTTTGAGCTCTATATTATGGTGACAATTCAATCACTTGGAATGGCCGCTTATCTATTTTGGATTTGGTATAAGGTTCAATTTAATGATCAAAGATTAAGTAATTTAACATAAAAAATAACATAGCGGGGCCATTCTTGGTCCCGTTATTTTAATAAAAAAAAGAATATTCCGTAATTACTTGCTTTTATAAAAATAGAGTGATAGTATTATGAGCATAATTTAATGAACAGAAAACGGTAGAGAAGAGTAGGCCCACGATAACTCATACAGAGAGCTCTTATTAGGTGAGAGAGAGCAGAGAAGTAGTTGGCCGAATATGGTCTCATATTCTATGTATGTCGAATATTTAAACATACACGTCAGCACACGTTACAGTGCCAGAGTATTTATGAACCATCGTTCGGCGTACTTGATGAGGTATAAATCGCGAGATTTATATAAATATAGGGTGGTAACACGAAGCTTTCGTCCCTTTGTAGAGAATACAAAGGGATGGAAGCTTTTTTTATTTTATCCAAAAGGAGAAGAGTTTAAATGATAACCTTAAAAGGGATTAATAAAATATTTAAAAGTAATAAAGCAAGTATTACAGCAATTGAAGATGTTTCCTTAAATATCCAAGAAGGAGAAATTTACGGCATCATTGGTTACTCAGGAGCAGGAAAGAGTACATTGGTTCGCATGTTAAATGGATTAGAACAACCAACACATGGAGAAGTGTTTATTAACGGAGAAAATTTAAATGAATTATCAAAAAAAGATTTAAGAGATCGTAGACAAAAAATAGGTATGATTTTTCAGCACTTTAATTTACTTTGGAGCCGTACAGTGAAAGAAAACATTCTATTCCCTTTAGAAATTGCTGGGATTCCCAAAGCTGAGCAATCCATACGAGCAGAAGAATTAATTGATTTAGTCGGCTTAAAAGGACGTGAAGACGCGTACCCTTCCGAATTATCTGGAGGGCAAAAACAACGAGTTGGAATTGCAAGAGCTCTAGCGAATGATCCGAAAGTTCTATTATGTGATGAAGCGACAAGTTCTTTAGACCCACAAACAACAGATAATGTGCTCGACTTATTAGTTGATATCAATCGCCGATTGAATTTAACAATCGTTGTGATTACGCATGAAATGAACGTCATTCGTAAAATCTGTAATCGTGTAGCCGTTATGGAAGCAGCACACATTGTAGAAGAAGGAAATGTAGTGGATGTCTTTAAGCATCCAAAGCAGGCAATTACTAAAAGATTTATTCGTCAAGATACAGACCCGGAAAATGAAATAACAGATGATATTTTAAATCAGCTGATTGATCAGTTTCCAAATGGTCCAATCTACCATTTGAAATTTCATGGTGGAGGAGCACAAGCCCCAATTATTTCTAAAGTGACTCGAGAATATAATGTAGACATTAATATCATTCAAGGAAATATTCAAACGACCCAAGAAACACTCATTGGATCTTTGTATGTGCAACTCCTAGGTGATAAAGAGGACATTGAAGATGCCGTTACAGAATTTAATCGACTACGAGTAGAAACGGAGGAGATTAAACATGTCTAAGTATTTCTATATCGGACAAAGTATTATCGAACAATATACAGAGTTCTCAGATGTGAACTGGGAAAGAGTTTGGGATGCTGCGGGTGAAACGATTTACATGACTGTTGTTTCTGTGATTTTTGTATTCTTCCTAGGCTTAATTTTAGGGCTTTTGCTTTTTGAAACTGGAAACAAAGAAGATATCCTTTCTAAAAGTGTTAACCGGGTCGTTGCATTCTTTGTGAACGTTTTTCGATCCATTCCATTTATTATCTTGATCGTGTTATTAATTCCAGTGACGAAAGAATTGGTAGGACGTATTACTGGTCCAACGGCTGGATTGCCAGCACTTGTGATTGCAGCAGCGCCATTTTATGGACGACTGATTGAAACAGGCTTTAGGGAAATTGACAAAGGTGTAATCGAAGCAGCGGAATCGATGGGTGCAAGTAAATGGGAAATTATTTATAAGGTGTTAATTCCAGAAAGTTTACCGTCAATTGTTGCAGGGATAACGACAACAACCATTTCATTGGTCGGTTATACAGCGATGGCCGGTGTCATTGGAGCTGGCGGACTTGGAAATCTAGCTTACTTAGAAGGCTTCCAACGAAGCAAGCCAACGGTTACTTTAGTTGCAACAGTGTTAATTTTAATTATTGTATTTTTTATTCAAATAACAGGAGATATCCTAGTTAAGAATATTGATAAGAGATAAAAAGTAGTGAAAAAAATAGGAGGAAATGATTATGTCAATCAAAAATTGGTTTAAAGGTACTGCGGTATTAGCAACAGGGTTATTATTAGCGGCTTGTGGAAATGATGAACCGTCGGAAGTTGATGGCGAAGTCGAAGGTGCAGAGTTAGAGGAAACAACCTTAGTCGTTGGTGCTTCAAACGTGCCACATGCGGAAATCTTAGAGTTTGTAGCGCCAACGCTTGAAGAAGAGGGCATTACATTAGAAATTATGCGTTATACAGACTATATTATTCCAAACCTTGCGTTGGATGAGAAAGACATAGACGCAAACTATTTCCAACATATTCCATTTTTTGATGCAGCAGTTGCAGAAAATGATTTTGATTTTGTGAACGCTGGAAATATTCATTTGGAACCAATTGGAGCGTACTCAAAACGTCACGAAAGCTTAGACGATCTGCCAGAAAATGCGACTGTATTAGTCAGTAGCAATACACCAGACTATGGACGTGTTTTGGAAGTTTTAGAAACAGGGGGCATCATTACAGTAAAAGAAGGTGTGGATATTACGACAGCGACATTTGATGATATTGATGAAAACCCATTGAACCTTCAGTTTGAATACGAATATGACCCAGCGTTAATGCCAACGCTTTTAGAGCAAGATGAAGGGGATCTCGTCTTTATTAACTCGAACTTTGCGATCGATAATGGTTTAAAACCTTTAGATGATGCTATCGCAATTGAAAGCAATACGTCACCGTATGCAGATATCGTGGCTGTTCGTTCAGAAGACGCAGAGAACCCAGCGCTATTACGTCTCGTTGAAATCTTAAAGTCTGAAGAAACGCAAAAATTCATCTTAGATACATGGGATGGATCGGTTGTGCCAGTTACAGAATAATTTAAAAATATTCATTTATAAATTTTTTTATAATTATATTAGGGGGAAAAATTATGTCATTCAAAAATTGGATTAAAGGTACAGTTGTATTAGGAACAGGGTTATTACTAGCGGCTTGTGGAAATGATGAGCCAGGAGAAGTTGACGGAGAAGCACAAGGTTCAGATGCAGAAGAAACGACGATTACTATTGGTGCATCTAACGTGCCTCATGCCGAGATTTTAGATTTTGTTGCACCGACACTAGCTGAAGAAGGTATTATTTTAGAAATCGAGCGTTACACAGACTATGTTATTCCAAACCTTGCTTTATCTGAAGGCGATATCGATGCAAACTATTTCCAGCACGTGCCATTTTTTGAGGAAGCAGTAGCAGAAAATGACTATGACTTTGTCAATCTGGGTGGTATTCATATCGAACCAATTGCTGGCTATTCACAACGTCATGACTCTTTAGACGATCTTCCTGAAAATGCGACAGTTCTTACAAGTAATAGTGTTCCGGACCACGGACGTGTGTTAGCTATATTACAAGAAGCTGGCTTAGTAACAATTGAAGAAGGCGTTGACTTAACGACAGCATCATTTGATGATATCGTAGACAACCCATTAAACTTACAGTTTGAATACGAATATGACCCAGCTTTATTGCCAACATTGTTAGAGCAAGATGAAGGGGACCTCATATTTATTAACTCGAACTTCGCCGTAGATAATGACTTACATCCACTCGAAGATTCAATTGCAGTGGAAGATTTAGAATCACCGTATGCGAACATCATTGCTGTTCAAACAGAAGATGAAAACAACGCAGCAATCTTGCGCTTAGTCGAAGTGTTACGTTCAGAAGAAACACAAGACTTTATCCTAGAAACTTGGGGCGGTTCAGTCATTCCAGCTACAGAATAATCTTTCGTTATTCACTCATGTCAGAAAATTTCGGTTACCTTTCTTATAGAAGGTAGCCGTCTTTTTTATTTTCTATCTCTTCTTTGTGAAATGGGTGTGTGTGATGGATTAAAATGATGTCATGCTCATAAGTTGTATTCAATAGACAACCATTTTACCGAGAAAGGAAAGATAAGCTTGCATTCGATTAGATGACGTGTTATATTATTAAAGCTTATGCGATGAGCCGACCGAGCAACAAGCTTTTACAGAAGGTCATTTGCACGTCACTGCATGAGAATATAGTGATGAAGAGTGAGTGGATGTGAACACTGCTCTTATCTAATCAATTTAATTGAATAGATTGCCAGCAAGCGTAGACAATGACCTGTCTGCGTTTTTTTGCTTTTTAGGAACAAAATTACATAGCTCAAGGCTTTTTCCTTTAAAAGAAATTTATTTATTCTTATACTAATTTTAGTAGAAAGATAGAAAAAACTTTGAAGGAGTGAATAGGAATGGAACAATTAGAACAAGTATGGCATTCGATGTCTAGAATGCTACCGAATCTAATTACAGGAATTTTATTAGTTCTTGTAGCTTGGGTTGTAGCAACACTAGTAAAGAAAGCCGTCGAAGCAGGATTAGAAGCAGTGAACTTAGACAACAAATTATCAGAGTGGGGTGCAGTGAGTACACCAGAACAGGGTAGGAGTTCAATTGAGATATTAGCAAAAGTCCTATATTATTTAGTTTGGATTTTATTCTTACCTGGAATTTTTGAAACTTTCGGTTTAACTTCAGTTTATCAACCGATTCAAAATATGGTGAATACAGGATTAGCTTATTTACCAAATATTATTGGTGCAATCGTATTAGTCGTTATTGCTACATTGCTTGGTAAATTTGTTAAGAATTTAGTTTATAACTTAGCATTATCCTTAAATGTAGATCGTTGGGTATCTAAATTTACAAATCGAGAAGATCATTCAGATGTATCAGCAGGCGTTGCAACAGAACGTAAAGATACAATTGCAAATGTTTTAGCAAATATTGCTTATGTATTAGTATTAATTCCGATTCTAGTTATTGCATTAGAAACATTAGGTATCCGCTCAATTTCAGAACCGATTGTTAATGTACTGAACACTATTCTAGCAGCTATTCCAAATATCTTAGTAGCAGTTGTGCTTCTAGGTATTGGTATCGTCATTGCTAAATTTGTTGGAGATTTAGTAACAAGTTTATTAAGTGGGACAGGAATTAACAATGTAACGAAAGGTATAGATGTTAAAGGTACGCAAAACCTTGACTTAGCTAAAATTAGTGGACAGATTGTTACAGGATTAATCGGTTTATTCTTCTTTGTTGAAGCATTAAACGCTTTAAACTTAGCTGTCTTAAACGCGATTGGTGCAGCGATTATCGCATACTTACCAAATGTGATCTTTGCCATTATTATCTTGGCATTAGGTATTATTGGTGGTCAGTGGTTAGCTGGGCTAATTTCAAAATCAACTGGTAGCAAGTGGGCTGGAAGATTAGTTCAATATGTATTAATTGGTTTTGCATTGTTTATGGTATTAGACCAATTAAACTTTGCTACGACAATTGTTAATGCGGCATTCATCTTTGTAATCGGTGGATTATCTGTGGCATTCGCTCTAGCATTTGGTTTAGGTGGACGCGACTTTGCGGCTAAACAATTAGAAAAATTAGATCAAAAAGTTGAAGAAGAAAGTAATAAACCAGGAACAACTCATGTTGACCCGACTGATCCGTCACTATAAGTCAAGATGATATAAAAAATTAATAATATAGACGAGGTAGCCTCTAAGAGTGATGAGGCACCTCGTTTTTTTATTCGCAAATCACACTGTCTCGTGAGATTAGAGTCAATTGTAGAAAGATTCGTTATCGACTATAAAGCGACGAGGGATACTCAAGTTAATATAAAAATAAAGAGACGCAAAACGTGCTATAAAGCGTGGATTCCCTTATACTGAGTTACAAATAATAATCGGTAATTGAAGATCATCTATTACATCACTTTAATTAGACAGCATTGTTTATCTCGTAAATGATTTAGATTCCAAGGAAATTCAACGCTTATTCAGAATAAAGGAGCATGACCGTGATTCAAGAAAAAGTTTCTCGTCAAAATGTGTTTTTCGACAGTCAGCAAACGAAAGATATTAACTATCGAATCAGACATTTAAAAAGATTACGAGATGAAATTCAAAGAAGCCAACAAGCTATTCTTGAAGCCTTAGCTTTAGATTTGGGTAAGGCAAATTTTGAGGCATATAGTTCAGAGGTGGGATACCTATTAGAAAGTATTCATCACTTTATAAAGAATCTTAAAAAATGGGCAAAACCAATACGGAAAGTCTCCCCTTTATTTATGCCAATTTCAAAAAGTCGTATTTATTATGAGCCTCTTGGTGTTGTTCTCATTATTGGTCCATTTAACTATCCACTTCAATTAGTTTTGGAACCACTAATTGGTGCAATAGCTGCAGGGAATACATGCCTATTAAAGCCTTCAGAAAAAACGCCTTATACGAATCAAATACTGCAAACTATTATATCAGAAGTATTTGCTCCCGAATATGTTGATGTAATTTTTGGGGGTGAGGAAGTGGTGACTGAACTCATTCATTCCAAGGTTCATCATATATTCTTTACCGGAAGTGAGAAGGTAGGAAGAGTGGTTATGGAAGCCGCCTCTAAGCAACTGATTCCAGTTACCTTAGAGTTAGGTGGTAAAAGTCCCACAATTGTCCATGCGGATGCAGATATCAAAAAAGCTGCAGCAAGAATTGCTTGGGGCAAGTTTTATAATACTGGTCAAACGTGTATCGCTCCAGATTATGTATATGTTCACCAAAGTATTAAAAATGAATTTCTGGAAGCTTTAAAAGCAACTATTCTTTCATTCTATGGAGAGAAACCTTTAACGAGTCCTGATTTCGGACGAATCATTGATGAAGAATCATTTAATCGATTAGTTGGTTTAATAGACGAAAAGAAACTTTTCTATGGTGGAGAATACGATCGTGAACGATTGAAAATAGCACCAACTGTTTTAACAGAAGTCGACTGGACAGATGCGGTCATGCAAGAAGAAATATTTGGTCCTATTTTACCAGTTCTTACCTATGCAAGTTTAGATGAAACTCTTTCAGTTATTAAAGAGAAACCAAGTCCGCTCGCTTTCTATTTGTTCTCAGAGAGTCGAAAAATTCAACAAGAGGTTATTCAATGTATACCCTTTGGTGGAGGATGTATCAACGATACAATTTCTCAGGTGACTTCGCCGCGCTTGCCATTTGGTGGAGTTAGAAACTCTGGAATGGGAAGTTATCATGGAAAAGAGAGTTTTATGACATTTTCAAATAAGAAATCAATCATGAAAAAATCAACATTATTCGACATAAAAATAATGTATCCACCATATAAAGGCAAATTAAGTTTATTGAAAAAAATAATGAAGTAAGTGAGGATTACAAATGACAGTACTTTTTATCATTATCACGCTGTTTTGGATAGGTGAGTTCATCTTCTTTCCTTCTTCGAAAAAAGAAGAGCGTTCTAAAGAAAAAACGTTTCGAGCAATTTTAATAACGATATTATTTATATTAACAACAAATGCGTTAATGTTTTGGTTTGATTTCTTATTAATAAAAAGTGTTTATCTTCAAGCCACTGCACTCGTTATGTATTCAATTGGTATCATTTTACGTTATTGGTCATCTATCTTATTAGGCCAAAATTTTTCAAGAGATGTAGAAGTTTCAAAGAATCAAGAACTGATTAGCAATGGTCCATATAGATATATGCGGCATCCGCTATATACTGGATTATTTCTTTTGACGATAGCCGTACCATTATTCGTAGGAAATATAGCTGTTTTTTTACTGGCTATCCTCTTAATGTATAATATGCTGAATCGTCGGATTCTGGAAGAAGAAAGATTTATGGAAGAAGTTTTAGGCGCACGCTATGTTCGATGGAAGAATGAACGTTATAAATTCGTGCCATTTGTACAACAAAAAATACAAGTAAAGTAAAGAGGGATAAGGATGGAAAAAGCAATAGTGGTTGGCTCTGGTTTAGGTGGAATTTCTGCAGCAGTTTATTTAGCGGCAGAAGGGTATGAAGTGGAGTTATATGAAAAGAATGCACAAATTGGTGGAAAACTTAATCTACTTGAGCGAGATGGCTTTCGTTTTGACCTAGGACCATCTATTTTAACGATGCCTCATATTTTTGATGAGTTATTTAAAAAAGCTGGTCGAAAAATGGAGGATTACTTTACATTGATACCTGTTAATCCACATTGGCGCAATTTCTTTGAAGATGGAAAAGTAATTGACCTTGTGCCTTTTGATGAGAAAAACAACTTTCGTGTGACGGATGTTAGTCTAGAAGATAAGAGACAACTAGAAGAGTTTTTATCCTATTCAAAAAAACTTTACGATTTCACAGAAAAAGGCTACTTTTCTGAAGGGTTAGATACGGTAAAGGACAACTTGAAATTTTATGGACCGATGAGTTTACTAAAAGATTTTGATGCATTAGCAACGATGGATACCAAGGTTCGAAAATACATTGATAATCCTTACTTAGTTGATATTATGAATTTCTTTATCAAATATGTTGGATCTTCGCCTTATAATGCACCGGCCTTATTAAACTTATTGCCATACATACAATATGAATTTGGGCTTTGGTACGTGGATGGTGGGATGTATAATTTAGCAAATGGCTTGAGAAAACTTCTTGAAGAATTAGGTGTAACGATTCATCTAAATACGGAAGTAAAGAAAATTGTCAAAAATAAAGAGAAAGTGGATGCAATTGAATTAGCAGACGGTACTTTTGTTGAAGCAGATATTATTATTTCAAATATGGAAGTTATTCCAGCGTATGAAAAATTGTTGGATATGGATGATGACTTTATGAAAGAATTTGATAAGTTTGAACCGGCTTGTTCAGGATTAGTGATTCATTTAGCTTTGAAAAAAGAATATAGCCAATTAGCTCACCATAATTTCTTCTTCTCTAAAAATCCAGAAGAACATTTTGACAGTATTTTTAATAAAAAGAAAATGCCATCTGATCCGACGTTATACGTGGTGGCACCAACTCGAACGGATGCGAGCCAAGCACCTGAAGGGTACGATAATTTGAAAATATTACCGCATATCCCTTATATTACAGATGAGATTACTCCAGAAGATTATGATCATCTGAAAGAGGTCGTGTATACAAAACTTGAGAAGATGGGCTTAACGGATTTAAGAGAAAACATTATTTTTGAAGAAATCTTAACCCCATTTGACATTCAAGAAATGTACTACTCAAATAAGGGTTCGATTTATGGAGTCGTATCGGATCGCAATAAAAACTTAGGATTAAAGATACCAAAACAAAGTACTGAATTTGATAATTTGTATTTTGTAGGAGGTAGTGTAAATCCCGGTGGAGGAATGCCGATGGTGGTCCTTTCAGGGATTAATACTGCAAAAGAAATTATCAATCGAAAATAAAAAGACACGAACTATTAAAAAAAGAGTACACCCAAATGTTGGATGTACTCTTTTTTAATATTAATCTTTAATTTCTTTATCTTCCGGATATCGTCTTAAAATATCTTCCTTTTCTTCTTCAGTAGCTTGTTCATACCATTTCTTCGCTTCATTCGAAGCATTCTCAAATATAGAATCCTTATCTGTTGTACTATCCGTATTTGTGTTTACCAAGTCAAGGGTTTTACCTTTTTCCCAAGGGTTTAAAAAAGCTAATCTTGGTGGTAAATCATTCAGGTTAAAACTCATATTTAGTCCTCCTATTATTCAAAGTTTTATTTATGGTTTTCTTTTCGTTTGTAAGTCGCCATCTCGTTTATAAATAACTACTTTGCTTTCCTTGTTTTTGGCAATTTCTTCTGCTCGGTTGATAGCTTCTTCTTTATATTCAAAGGTTTGATCGGCTTGTTCAGCACCGACTGTCTGTACTTTCCAAAGGTCTTCTTCGTAAAAGACTTTCACATCGTTATTTAATAAGTCAAGATTCGCATCGCTCTGATGTTCGTCATTTTTTTTCGGGTTTGGTGCATTTTCAAACTCTTTTAATTCTTGATTTGATGCATTATCAAACCATTCATGTGCTTGAGAATGAGCAATTGGTATTGCGCGGTCGTCTTCATACCCTTGTGCTAATAAAGCATTGGCAATATCGATTGCTTTTTTACGTAAGAGAGGGTCCATGTTTTTCATTGAATCAGGATAGTCCTTCATATCCCACGGCATTCTAACTCCTCCTTCTTTGTATCAGTAAGCTTAATTTATTTATACCACGGATAAAAAATGGATGCGAATGATGTGCTCAGAATGAACAGAAGGATTATCGTTCAGTTATTCATGGAAATTTTGATATGATAAAGAAGATAAATTTAGGAGGATGAGAAATGAAAAATATATTAGTTTTGGGTGGAACACGATTCTTTGGCTTGAAAGCCGTTCGTTTAATGATTGAAAAAGGGTACCGAGTAACAATCGCAACTCGAGGCAAACAACCCCATCCATTTGGTGATGAAGTAAACCATCTGATATTAGATGCAAGAGATGGAGCTCATGAAGGATGGGAAGCAGTTCTAAAAGAAAAGTGGGACGCTGTCTTTAATAATGTTTTGTTTACGAAAGAAGATGCACAATTAATGATCGATAAATTTTCGGGTGAAATTGAAAACTTTTATTTCACATCATCCATGGCGGTCTATTCAGGAGATAAAGATGGATATGTTGAGGAGGATTTTAACCCGGTTGCGTATGAAATTGATGAGTCCATTGAAGTAACGTATGGGGAGGGGAAGCGTCAAGCCGAGACTGTGCTATATAAACATGCACCTTTCACCGTAACAGCCTTTCGATTCCCAATTGTTTTAGATACAGATGATTATACGGAGCGATTACATTTTTATATTGAAAAAGCTCTGAATCAGGAAAAGATATATGTGAAAAATCTGTCTTCTAAGGTGAATTATGTGAAAGGTTCTACTGCAGCTGACTCTATTCTTTGGGCGATAGAAAACGAGAAATCGGGTATGTATAACGTTAGTTCAATTGATGCTGTGACTATCCAAACATTGATGGATTGGATTGCTGAAGGTACGGGACAAAAATTAAATGTAGTCGAACAAGAACAATTTGATGAATCATCTCCACTTAGCCCCGCTCATGATCAGTATTTAATTTCAGATAAAATTCATCAAGAAGGGTTCAAATTAAGTGAACTGGAAATATGGATGAAGCCTTTGATTAAAGCATTGAATAATGAAATGATTGAGCAATAGGTTCTTTTTAGAGAATTATAAGCTATAATAATCAGGTAGAAAAAGTATAGGAGTGACTAAATGAAAAATATTAAAACGGTCTTAGTGGCTAACCGTGGTGAAATTGCGATTCGAATCATGCGTGCTTGCTACGAGTTAGGATTAAAAACTATTGGCATTTACTCAAAAGAAGATGTAGGTACGTTACACCGTCAAAAAGCAGACGAATCCTATTTAATCGGTGACGGACTCAGTCCAACACAAGCTTACTTAGATATAGAAGGTATTTTACGATTAGCGAAAGAAAAGAACGTGGATGCTATTCACCCAGGTTATGGCTTTTTAAGTGAAAATGAAGAGTTTGCAAAGCGATGTGCAGAAGAAGGTATCATCTTTATCGGACCTGAATTAAAGCATTTAGATATGTTTGGAAATAAAACACGTGCTCGAGAAACAGCTATCGGTGCAGGTTTAAACGTAATTCCGGGAACAGACGGGAAAATTGATTCAGTTGATGATGTTTATACGTTTGGAAAAGAACATGGTTACCCAATCATTGTTAAAGCCGTAAGCGGCGGTGGCGGTAAAGGGATGCGTATTGTTTTTTCCGAAAGTGAAGTAGAAGAAGCTTATGACCGAACAAAATCAGAAGCGCTTAATTCGTTTGGAAATGATGCACTTTATATTGAAAAATATATTGATCAGCCAAAACATATTGAAGTTCAAATTCTAGGGGATACACACGGTAATCTTGTTCATTTGTATGAACGAGATTGTTCCGTACAGCGACGTCATCAAAAAGTAGTTGAAGTCGCACCAGCTTACGGATTAGATTTAAAAATGCGTCAACAATTAAATGATGCCGCTTTACAATTAATGGAACACGTAGGCTATGTGAATGCGGGTACAGTTGAGTTCCTAGTTTCTGGCGATGCATTTTACTTCATAGAAGTAAACCCACGTATTCAGGTTGAACATACAATTACCGAGAAAGTTACTGGTATTGACATTGTAAAAACACAAATTTTAATTGCGGATGGGGAGAATCTATTTGATGATGCTATTCGTATGCCAGCTCAAGAGAACATCAAAGTCTCAGGCTACGCTTTCCAATGTCGAATTACAACTGAAGATCCATTAAATAATTTTGTGCCAGATACAGGTAAAATTATTGGGTACCAATCTCCTGGTGGACCAGGTCTTCGTTTAGATGCAGGCGATGCTTTTAGAGGGTCAAATATTTCACCATTTTATGATTCGTTATTAGTTAAAATCACTGCAAATGGCACAACAGTTTCTGAAACTATTTCAAAGATGGAACGAGCACTGGATGAAATGAAAATAGTGGGTGTGAAGACAAATATTAGTTTCTTAAAAAATATAATCGGTCATCCAAAATTCCAAGAAGGGGATTATGACACGACTTTTATTCAAGATTATCCGGAGTTATTTGACTTTGTACCGCCACGTAACCGTGGACAGAAGATTTTGAAGTATATAGCGGATGTCACAGTGAATGGTTTCCCAGGTGTGCAAGTGGATAAAAAACCAACGTTTGAGGAAAGAATAATCCCAGAGCTACCAATACCAAGTTCTCAACGCACCTTCAAACATATTTTAGATGAGGAAGGACCAGAAGCTGTAGCAAAAGCCATCACGGAGTCGAAGAATGCTTTATTAACAGATACAACATTGCGTGATGCTCACCAGTCACTTTTAACAACCCGTGTTCGAACGCATGATATGATAAAAATCGCTCCCTATATGAATGAAACAATGAAAGACTACTTCTCATTAGAGATGTGGGGCGGAGCGACATTTGATGTGGCGTATAACTTTTTAAAGGAGAGTCCATGGAAACGCCTAGAAGAATTAAGAGCCTTAATTCCAGATATTCCATTCCAAATGTTATTACGAGCATCGAATGCAGTTGGCTATAAAAACTATCCAGATAATGTCATTCAAAAATTTATCCATACGAGTGCTGAAAAAGGAATCGATATTTTCCGTATTTTTGATTCGTTAAACTGGATTGAAACGATGAAGTTACCGATTCAAGAAGCTTTAAAAACAGGCAAGTTAGTGGAAGGAACGATTTGTTATACAGGCGACATTTTAAACCCAAATCGCTCATCCGTCTATACGATGGACTATTACGTTGATTTAGCCAAAGAGTTAGAAGGACTAGGAGTTCATATACTGGGTATTAAAGACATGTCTGGGTTATTAAAACCGGAAGCGGCTTATCAATTAATTAAACGACTAAAAGAAGAAGTGTCTATTCCAATTCACTTGCACTCACATGATACAAGTAGTAATGCAACCACGATGTATTCACGAGCGATTGATGCGGGTGTCGATATTATTGATACTGCAAATGCTGCAATGTCAGGACAGAACGCTCAGCCAGATGCGAATGCATTGTTTTATGCACGTGAAGGTACAGACAGAACAATTAATGTGAATTTAGAGGCGAATGATAAGATGGCCGAATATTGGCGTACAACTCGTCAATACTACGCTCCGTTTGAATCAGACTTAAAGACTGCCTTTACAAAAGTATATGATTATGAAATCCCAGGTGGTCAGTATAGTAATTTACGTGCTCAAGCCAACTCCTTAGGCCTAGGTGAGCAGTTTGATGACGTGCTGGATATGTATCACCGCGTCAATAGTCAATTTGGGGATATTGTAAAAGTTACGCCATCATCAAAAGTAGTCGGAGATATGGCACTCTTTATGGTACAAAATAAATTAGATGAAGAGACCGTCATTTCACAGGGAGAGCAACTTGATTTCCCGCAATCCGTTATTTCTTTCTTCCAAGGACACATCGGGCAACCAGCTGGTGGAATGAATAAAGAACTTCAAGAAGTCATCTTGAAAGGGCGCGAATTCATTACGGACCGTCCAGGAAATCATATAGAGGCTTATGATTTTGATCAAGCAACTGAAGAAATTAAAGAATGGATTTCAGAGCGGGCTATTCAAGATAAAGTTTTACTGAGCTATGCGCTTTATCCAAAAGTTTATAAAGATTATCTGCGTTTCTACGAAGAGTACAATAAAATAGAAGTGATTGAAACACCTACGTTCTTTTATGGATTAAACTTAAATGAAAGAATCATGGTTGAAATTGAAACCGGTAAGACACTATTAATCGAGCTTACAAGTGTGGGGCCATTACGAGAAGGTGGGTTACGAACCGTCTACTTTGATTTGAACGGTCTGCCGCATGAAGTGGAGATACAAGACCGAAATGTGGAAGGAACAGTTATGGTTCGCCAAAAAGCAGAACGAACAGATCCGAAACATATCGGAGCACAAATGCCTGGTTCGGTCGTAAAAGTATTGGTTAAGCCAGGAGATAAAGTAAAACAAAACGATACTTTAATTGTGACGGAAGCTATGAAGATGGAATCAACCATTCAAGCTTCAATGGACGGGGTCATTAAAGCTGTTCATGTAGCCGAAAAAGAACAAGTAAAAGGTGACGATTTACTCATCGAATTCGAATAAAGAAGTAGAGCTTTGGGAATTTATCCTGAAGCTCTTTTTTTATGAAATACATTGCTTATAAAAACAAAGTTGTTTTATCCAGGTAAAATGGTTAAATTTAAAACAAAAAAACTGACCACCTATATAGGTAGTCAGTCAGAAATTATTGAGGCAGCAATGAGCCTCTATTAGATGAAACCTTTTACGCTGATTCCGCTTGTGCAAGTTTGTCGTGGATTTCAGCAAGTTCAACTTGGCGAATTTTTCTTGGTAAGAACATTCGAATTTCTTCTTCGTTATAACCAATTTGTAGACGACGGTCATCCATAATAATCGGACGGCGAATTAAGCTAGGCTCTTCAATAAATAAGTCTAGTAACTCAGCCATTGACAGGGTATCGATTTCAATGTCTAGTGCCTGAAACGCCTGTGAACGATAGGAAATAATTTCTTCGGTACCTTCATCCGTTAACATCAAAATTTCTTTGATTTCGTTTTTTGTTAAAGGTTCATGGAATATGTTTTGTTCCTCATATTCTAAGCCTTGCTCCTCTAACCACGATTTTGCTTTCCTGCATGAAGTACAACTTGGTGATACATATAGTTTAATCATAGTAATCTGCTCCTTTTAAACGATTTCGTCCGAGCCCCTTACTGAGTAGAAGAAGTTCCAAAATATCCAAAGTATTTAATGGAAACCCCTTAAAATGCGAACGATTATTTCCTAACGTTAGTATACCTTTTTTTATGACTCTTTTCAACCATGCCTCGAAAATTAGCTTGCTTTTCATATCATTTTAATATTTGTAATATTGTATAGTTTAGTTATGAAAACTGAATTAAAGTGTGAAATATGCTAAACTTAGAAAAATAATACAAGAGGTGACATCGATGAATCCACTCTTTAAATTTATAATGAAGCTAGTATCCTCACCTAAGATTGATATGCAAGAAGATTATGTTTGGGTGCGTAAAATGCAAAAAGCAGTATCCAAAACGTCGAGTGAGGATTATCATTTTTTAGATGAGAAAATATATTCTGCTCATCAAGATCATGAAATCCCAATCCGAATCTTCTATCCAGAAGAACGAAAGCACGAAGAGCATGTAATCTATCTTCATGGGGGAGGATGGGCTTTAGGGGATGTCGATACGTATACATCAGCCTGTGTGAATTTAGCGAATCATTTACATCGAAATGTTTATGTCGTTGATTACAGAAAAGCTCCAGAACACCCATATCCTGCTGCTTTTGAAGATTGTCTTCAGGCAGTGAAAGTCTTGTTAACATCTAAACGAGAAGGAAAAGAGAAAAACTGGATTGTTATGGGAGATTCTGCCGGTGGAAACTTAGCTGCGGCTGTTTCCCTAAAATTAAGGAATGAAAATGAAAAACTCCCGATTAAACAAGTTTTGATCTATCCGTTAACCTATTGGGAACATAATGAAAATTCACCGTATGAATCAGTTCGTGAGAATGGCTACGATTATGGTTTAACCATTAAAAAAATCAATGAATATATGGAGATGTATGTACCCAATGAAGAAGAGCGAAAGTCTCCATACGTCGCTCCATTATTGGCAGAAGATTTTAGAAATCAACCCGATACCTTAGTCATTACATCCGAATTTGATCCTTTAAGAGATGAGGGGGAAGCATACGGGCGCGCATTAAAAGAGGCTGGGAATCATGTCGAAATCAAGCGTATTTTGAATAGCGTACATGGTTTTATAACGTACCCACCATTTGTTGATCCGCTAACAGAATCATATAAACTGATGAATGAATTTCTAAACTGATGACCGATAATTTAAATACTGTAACCGTTCAAGCGGATGAATAAATGATAGGAGGCAGAAAATGGAATTTAAAAACTGGATGCGGCTGGATAATGCTTCAAACATTTTTTTAGCGGCACAAAATGAGCGTGACACAAAAGTTTTTAGAATGACGATGGAAATGACTGAAGAAGTTAATCCTGAGATATTACAAGAAGCATTAAATCACATATATGAACAGTATCCGTTATTTCATAATGTACTCCGAAGAGGGATATTTTGGTATTATTTAGAAGAAAGTGAAGTGAATCCTCGAGTTCAAGTAGAAGAAGGGGTTCCAATGAAAGCTCTCTATCATTCGGGAGAAAAAAACTTTATGTTTCGTGTTCTGTATAAAGATAATCGAGTACATTTAGAAGTCTTTCATGCATTAACGGATGGTACAGGTGCGATATGGTTTTTTGAGGATTTACTCACGGAGTATATCCGCTTGCGTTATGAAACAGAGACAGAAGGTTTGTACTCTATTTCAAAACGTGAGAAAGAAGATTTAGAGGATAGTTTTAAACGTTATTTTAAAGAGAAGAAGAAAAAAACACAGTTTAATCGGTTTGTTGATCCATTTATTCAGCTTTATAAAAATCAACGGACATCCAAAAAAGTCGTACTTTATCCATTTGAAGAACCAACTGAAAAGAAAGTTTACCAGATTAAAGGAACACCAACCCCGGATCTGCGACCACGCATTGTGAATACACAGTTCGATGTGAAGGATGTATTGCAGTTATCTCGTGAAATGAATGTATCCCTAACAATTTATTTAACCGCTATTTATATCCTGTCAGTTTATGAAACAAGTGATAAGGATGAAGCGACTACGACAATTAGCGCATCCATTCCGATTAATTTACGACAGTTCTTTCCTTCAGAAACCGTTCGAAATTTCTTTAGTACAACAACCGTTGATTATACATTTTCAAAGGATGAAGAACCGGATATTCAAGAGATATGCCAGATATTAGATAAGCAATTTAAAGGACAACTTGAAAAAGAAGCTATTGAAGATCGCTTGAAACGTTATGTAGCTTTTGAAGAGAATCCATTTGCGCGTGTCATTATTCGTCCGATTAAAGACATGATATTGAAAACCATTAATCATCTCAACAATCGTAAAATTTCTGTGGCGATGTCAAACTTGGGACGATTGAACCTTCCAGACGGATTAAATAAACACGTAGAGGATTTCTATTTTACTGTATCTGTTGTTCGACCGCAGTTTTGTATGATTAGCCACAAAGATAAATTAAATATTACCTTTAGTAGTCCATTTGTAGAAACAGAAATCTTCCAGTATTTCGTAAAATATCTGACGAATAATGGGTTAGATGCCACAATTGATGTCAATAAAGTGACGCGAGAGGAGTTGGGCTCGAATGGACTATTGTGAGAATTGTAAAGCATCTATTAAAGGTGATTGGGAGATCTGTCCTTTATGCCAAACAAGTATGAAACAAGAGAATAGTGAAGATAAAAAAACAGGAACCTCTTTTTTAAATGATCCCTTGTTATTTAATCGCGATCAAGCGAAGCAAACTTTTTTCAGAGTTTCACTTCTATTAATACTGTTATACTTTATTGCGCAAATCTTTTACCCATTTAAATTTTTCGGATTAGAATATATCCTATTTGGTCTTTTTATAACGTGGACCTTAGGGATTATATTTGTACGAAAGCGAAGAAACTTAGCAAAAGTAATCACGTATTATCTTTTACTAATATCCCTTGCAACTATTTACTTTGATTATCTATTTGGGTGGCGAGGTTGGTCCATTACATTTGTGGTACCCATCATAAGTATGAGTGCCTTACTAGCGATATTTATTGCGATGCAAGTTATTAATTTGAAGGTTCAAGATTATGTTTTATATTTACAGTTAGCGGCTTTGTTTGGACTCATCCCGCTATTGTTTCTCATTATGAACTGGGTTGGGCATCCTCTACCAAGTCTGCTCTCGGTTATATTGAGTATAATAATGTTTATAGGTGTCCTGATTCGTTACCGAAAATTACTGATACGAGAATTACAAAAGCGGATGCATATTTAGAATGTCCACATTATATAGCCCTGATGTAATGCTATTACTTTTAATTAGCTCGATTTGATTTATAATAAAACTGTACCATTAACTATCTTAAGGAGGAGTTTCAATGTTAGAAGAATTAAGAAGACTTGTCATGATCGGTATCGGTGGAACAGCACTCGCAGTTGATAAAGTTGCAGATTACGTAGACGATTTAGTGGAACAAGGAAAGCTGACAGTTGATGAAGGTAAGAAATTAACAGAAGAACTCATTCGCAACAAGAAAAAAGATCCCTCGAAAGAAGAACGGGAAGAAATTGAACGTCTTTTACTAGATATGAACTTAACGCAACGAAAAGATATTGAAGCCTTAGAAAATCGCATCGCTCAATTAGAAGGCCAGCTAGAAAAGAAAGAACCTACAGATGATTTTGTAGAATAATGTGATTGAAATGGTAATGGATGGATTGAGAGGAGGGTGGGCATGGGAGACAAAAAGAAACAAACCAATCGCGGCCGTTTAACAGAGATTGCCCGAACGCTTGCTTCATACGGTTTCGGACATATTTATCGAACGAGGATGGGGTCAAAAAAAGAACAACAAGATGCGCAAAAGTTGCGTCTTGCTTTTGAAGAGTTAGGCCCAACCTTTATTAAGTTTGGACAGATTTTATCCACGCGTCCCGACTTATTGCCGAAAGATTACATTCAGGAGTTGTCAAAGCTACAAGACAAAGTTCCGCCATTTCCTTTCTCTCAAATCAAAGAAATTTTTGAAGAAGATTTTAAACAGACTTTGGAAGAATCGTTTAAGTGGGTCGATGAAGAACCACTAGCTAGTGCTTCGGTTGCACAGGTCCATCGCGCAACGACATTTGATGGAGAAGAAGTCGTATTGAAAGTACAGCGTCCGGATATGGAAGAAAATTTACTCCGAGACATACGACTCTTCTCACGTATTATTTCGATGGCACCTGAAACGGTTAAAAGTTTTATCGTAGATGCTGAAGTGGCGATAGCTGAGATTGAAAAAGTGACGAAGATAGAATTAGATTTCCGGAACGAAGTCAATGCTTTAATCCGATTCAGAATGAATAACGCAGATCGAGACGTCGTCCATGCGCCGAAACCTTACGTACGCTACTCATCAAAAAGAGTATTAGTAGAAGATTATATTGAAGGCATCACGAACTTAAACAAAACGACCTTACAAGAAGCTGGTTATGATACAGATGATCTCGTTCAAAAGCTCGTCTATAGCTTTTTAAAACAAGTATTCGAAGATGGTTTTTTCCATGGTGATCCGCATCCAGGTAATATTATTATTCAAGAGGGAAAAATCGTATTTATAGATTTTGGCCTCTATGGTGAATTATCGAAAGAAAATCGTGATAAATTAATCGAGATACTAGAAGCGATTGTATTAGAAGATATCGATGAATTAATGAATTTATTGCTACAACTTGCAATCGTAAAATCAAAAGTCGATCGATACGAGTTATATAATGATTTAGAAAGTTTTTTCTATGTGTATATCGCAAAAGACCTGAAACAAATTGATATTGGCCGGTTAATGACAGATATGTTGGGGGTAGCACATCGCCATGGATTAATAATGCCGAATGATTTTGTTTTATTAGCAAAGTCACTTGGGATTGTGGAAGGTGTTATTTCAGAGTTTGAAACCGAAGTTAACTTAATGGATGTCGCTAAGATGTATCTAAAAGACCGAGAAAATTATTCACTATTGAAGAAGTTCACGGCTGACAATGTTGGTGTGAATGCCTATAAAACAGCGACTAATTTATTTGACTTACCGACATCAATGAAAAAACTGTTCGATACGATTTCAAATGGTCGAACCCGTATGAACATAGAAATAATGGATTGGGACAAGAAAAGTGTAGACATTAACAAGATGGTGAACCGCGTAGTATTTGCGATAATCATCGCCTCTCTTATCCTTGCATCTGCTCTTATAGCCGTTAGTGTAACCAGCCTAGGGTTAAGTCGCTTAAGTATCGTTATCTTCTTAGGTGCCGGATTTATGGGATTATGGCTACTCATTTCAATTATTCGATCAGGCACTTTATAACATCAGGTAAAAATAGAACGCTGTCCATGTGACAGTGTTTTTTATTAGAAAACCAAAAGCCCGACAAGAACTATGAAAGCTGTTCTTGTCGGGCTTTTATTTTCAAAATCAATTGTCTTGCTTACGAGCGAGCTTTCCCAGCAATTAAGCTAAAGATGAATACTACAAGTACTGCACCAAGAATAGCTGGTATAATGGCAAAGCCTTCCCATGTAGGACCTAAGTCACCTAATAGTAGGCCACCTAACCATGAACCTAAGAAACCTAGAACAATGTTACCAATAATTCCACCAGGCACGTCGCGTTTCATAATTAACTCAGCAACCCAACCAATTAGTCCACCTACGATTAATGATATGATTAAACTCCACATAAAATCTCTCCTCCGTATCCTTATTTTTGTCTTGCTTTAACTAGTTATACGTATATAGTACAGAAATTATTTTCTAAGTGCAATTGGTTTGCTTATGATCTCGTTTAAAATGATCGCTTGACTCAGTTTTTTAGGGTCAGACAATTGTTCTATCAAGGGATTTGACCGATTTTTACGGTTTCTATTTTTTTTACGTTCAATTGTATCCATCCGCATTTTTTCTTGAAGTTGTTCTTGCCGAATACGTCTAACCTCTGCTTGATCATCTTGATGATGACCAATACGATAGGTTTCTTGAGAATATTGCCCCGGGTCATCCATCATAACGGGTTTTGGCTGCTCATTTTTCTGACGTTGGTTGTTTGTTTGAGTACTGGGGTTATTTCTACGACTAGAAGTAGGCTGCTGTCTATTCCGATTTCGACTTTGTCTAGCTGGCGTACCAGCTTGTTGACTTCGGCGCATAGGTTGTTCGGCTGTTGACTGGGATTGCTTGGCTTCAATTTCGCTTCTTTGTCGTCTAATTTCTTCTAACCGCCGTATTAAATCTTCTTGCTTTTGATTTCTAGCATTCATTCAATCACATCCATTTCATATAAGAAAGTCTATGGAGAAGTTCAAAACAATTAAAACTAGTTATCTCCATCATCTTCATCATTTATCTGACGTGAAATCGAATCTCTCATTCTAGAATCAGACTGAACGTTGTTCATATTGTAATAATCCATTATACCTAAATTTCCACTTCTAAATGCTTTCGCAATAGCCAATGGAACTTCTGCCTGTGCCTCTGTAACTTTCGCTTGCATCTCTTGCTCACGTGCAACAGCCATCGAACGTTGCTCTTCAGCTTTCGCTTGTGCAATTTTCTTATCCGCTTCAGCTTGATCTGTTTGCAATTGAGCTCCAATGTTTCGGCCAACGTCTACGTCTGCAATATCAATTGAAAGGATTTCAAAAGCTGTTCCAGCATCTAATCCTTTGTTTAAGATGGTTTGTGACATTAAGTCTGGATTCTCTAAAATATCGGTATGATAAAGAGCTGAACCAACAGTGGTAACAATCCCTTCACCAACACGAGCAATAATCGTATCTTCACCCGCACCACCAACTAATCGTTCAATGTTAGCTCGAACAGTCACTTTCGCTTTGGCGATTAATTCGATACCGTCCTTCGCAACAGCAGAAACTTTTGGTGTTTCAATAACTTTCGGATTAACTGAAACTTGGACAGCTTCAAACACATTACGCCCGGCTAGATCAATCGCAGCCGCTTGTTCAAACGGTAAATCGATGTTTGCTCTTTCAGAAGCAATTAAGGCGTCAATGACATCATTGATATCTCCGCCCGCTAAATGGTGTGCTTCTAATTCGTCAATATCTAAGTTTAACCCTGCTTTAGTTGCTTTAATTTGAGGATTAACAATTTGACTAGGGTTTACTCGACGTAAACGCATCCCTACAAGCGTGAACAAACTCACTTTAACACCTGAGAAATAAGCGGTTACCCATAGTCCCACCGGGATAAAACGGAAAAACAGACTAATAATCGATAAAAGTAAAATACCAATAATGATGAAACCAATAAATCCTGAGCTAAATAATTCTTCTGGCATAAATAAATTCCTCTTTTCTTTTATGATAAGTTTCTAACGACAATTTTGTTTCCATGTATTTCCTGTATAACAACTTTAGTGCCGGATTGAATATGACCATCATTACTAATGACGTCAAATGGCAGTGGGAATTGTTCGAATTTTACTTTTCCGGAAGGACGCAGAGGTGTGCGTGCTTCACCAAGCATACCTATAGCTAATCTAGGTTTGTCTTCGCTTTCTTCAATTTCAAATGGTTCTTTACTTGCTGTGTTTAAAACGAATCGATTGAGATGAGAGATAGAGTAGCCGTTTCGAAGTAATAAAATAAGAATAATAACTGAAGAAATAATCGCAATAGTTAAATCGCGAATCATAATCCCGAAATCACCAGTTGTCATGTAGAGCCCCCAAGCAACTGATAGGACGCCTAAAATACCAAGCAATCCAAAATCAGGTATAAATACTTCAGCAATGATGAGAATAAAGCCGATAGAAATTAAAAGAATCGGTGTCCAACCATCGACTCCTACGACATTGAAATAGCCTATAAGACTTGCTATCGCAATAATTGCACTGGTTTTAGTCCAAGGTGTTAGTAACAAGAAAACGACTCCAATGAAGCTAATGGTTAATAACAATGTTTCCAATTTGTTCCCCCCTTTATGAAATTGTGCACTTTAAGTATAGCATTCAGTGAAAGCAAAATAAAAGGATAGTTCGATAACTAAAGAACTATTATTTTATTTTGAAAAATAAAACTCATTTTCAACAAATGTAAGAGAACTAATTCTAATTATAACTTAATTTTTAGAGCATATTAAAAAGATTATGTGAAATTAAAATGAATTTGAATGAGTCGAAATAAAATAATAAGCAAGCGATTACTTAATTAATAGAGTAATGTTTATAAAACCCTGTAAAAACTCACCCTGTAAAATCTTTGATATTAGACGGTCTGTACGGTACAATTAAAGCAATAGAAAGCACTAAAAACACACCAATATTAGAAGTGGATGAGAAGTAAAATTTGAAATAATTTTTCGGATGAAGGATGGATGATATGAACAATAGTACTGAAAATAAAAATCTTGATCAGTTAGAAAAGGATTTATATTTATTTAATCAAGGAGAGTATTTTGATAGTTATCATACATTTGGTAATAAACGAATGGAAGGAGGGGTGCGTTTTACAGTTTGGGCACCAAATGCTAGAGAAATAGCAGTAGTAGGAGATTTTAACGACTGGAATGATGAAGACAAATTAACGAGAGTTGGTCAGACAGGAGCTTGGACAATACTTCTTTCGGGTGTATCGGAAGGTGATTGTTACAAGTATAAAGTCACACAAGCAGATGGACGTGTCGTCTATAAAATCGACCCTTATGCTTTGGAATATGAGGTACGACCGAAAGATGCTTCAATCGTTCGTGAACTCCCGAAGAAAGATTGGACGGACACAAGTTGGATGGCGTCAAGAAACAGATGGCCTGTTTACGACCGACCAATGAATATTTATGAAGTACATTTGAGTTCTTGGAAAAGACATGATGATGGTACTTGGTATACTATAACGGACTTAAAAAATGAACTCATTCCTTATGCGAAAGAAATGGGCTATACACATATTGAGTTTATGCCTTTATCGGAGCATCCACTTGATATGAGTTGGGGCTACCAAACAACAGGATTTTACGCGTTATCATCAAAGTATGGGACGATGGAAGAGTTCCAAGATTTTGTAGATGAAGCACATAATCAAGGATTAGGTGTCATTATGGATTGGGTACCAGGACACTTTAATCGAAATGACTACGCGATGGCTTATTTTGATGGGACCCCACAATTCGAATATGCTGATCCGAATCAAGCGAATAATAATCGTTGGGGTGTATTAAATTTTGATTTAGGAAAAACGGAAGTTCATAGCTTCCTTATTTCTAATGCACTTTTTTGGATAGAAAATTTCCATTTAGATGGATTAAGAGTCGATGCGGTAAGTAACATGCTTTACCTTGATTATGACGAGGGACCTTGGACACCAAACGAAGATGGTACCAACGAGAATCGTAAGGGTCTGGCATTTATTAAGAAGTTAAATACAATTATATTTAATCGACACCCTTCACTCATTATGGCGGCAGAAGAAAGTACATCGATGCCGAAAGTAACACATTCAGTCGCAGATGGAGGGTTAGGGTTCAATTACAAATGGAATATGGGTTGGATGAATGACACGTTAAGATTTTTTGAAATGGATCCAATCCATCGGAAAAATAATTTTGAGCTCATTACTTTCTCTTTCATGTATGTGTTCAATGAGAACTTCATCTTGCCATTTTCACATGATGAAGTCGTTCATGGTAAAAAGTCCTTAATGCATAAGATGTTTGGTGATCGTTATAATCAATTTGCAGGGTTAAGAACGTTACAATCCTATCAAATGTTTCATCCGGGTAAAAAGCTAACCTTTATGGGGAGTGAATTTGGTCAATTCTTAGAATGGAAATACGATAACCAGTTAGAATGGGACAGCTTAGAAGATGAAAAGAATAAGAAACACCATCATTTTGTAAAAAACTTAAATCATTTCTACTTAGATAATCGGGCGTTATGGGAAATAGATGATTCATATGAAGGAATTGAAATTCTGGATGCTGATAACAAAGATGAATCAGTTCTATTATTTATACGTAAAGGTAAAAAAGCACGTGACTTCTTAATCGTCTGCTGTAATTTCACGCCAGTCGAGCGTCATAATGTTCGAGTTGGCGTTCCATACAAAGGACAGTACGAAGAAGTTTGGAATACGGAGCTAGAAGAGCTGGGTGGGGTTTGGTCTGAAGGACAGGGAATCGTTCGATCTGAAGAGATTGAAATGAATAAACAAGATCATTCCATTGAAATCATCTTACCGTCTTTAAGTGTCGTTGTATTTGCACCTAAAAGAGTATATGGCGTACCCAAATCGTAATCGTTATCGTTGTAAAATCATTCGTTAAAGCTATAAGATTAGAGTGATAAAGAAAAGTAGTAGAAAATAGTAAAGGAGTGAAGGAAGGTATCTTCCGCATAACATGAAAACAGAATCAGTTGCAATGATATTAGCAGGAGGACAAGGTTCTCGACTAGGAAAATTAACAAAACAGACCGCTAAACCAGCTGTACCGTTTGGTGGGAACTATCGTATTATTGATTTTGCTTTATCGAACTGTGCAAATTCAAACATTAATACGGTAGGTGTTGTTACACAATACAAACCACTTGTATTAAATGATCATGTTGGAAATGGTGAAAGTTGGGGGTTAAATCGACACAATAGAGGTGCGACAATTCTCCAACCGTATTCAAGTATCGACGGAGAAAACTTTTTCAAAGGTACTGCCCATGCTATTTATCAAAACATTGAGTACATTGATTTTAACGAGCCAGAATACGTGGTTGTTCTATCTGGAGATCATATCTATAAAATGAATTATGAGGCAATGATTGAAGAACACAAAGAAAATGATGCCTTATTAACAATTGCGGTAATGGAAGTCCCATGGGAAGAAGCTTCAAGATTTGGGATTATGAATACCGATGAAACTGGCCGTATAGTTGAATTCGAAGAAAAACCAGCAGAACCAAAATCAAACCTAGCTTCAATGGGAATTTATGTCTTTACATGGAAACGTTTAAAGAAATATCTAATGGATAGTGAAGCCAAAGGTACAGAATTCGATGACTTTGGTCACCATGTTATTCCTACATACTTAAGAAACAGTGAACCCGTCTTTGCTTATAACTTTGAAGGATACTGGAAAGACGTAGGTACAATCGAAAGCTTATGGGAAGCAAACATGGAATTCCTAGACCCACTTCATGAAATGAATTTACGCGATGCATCATGGAGAATTTACTCGAAATCGCCAAACACAACACCGCAGCAATTTACAGAAGAAGCAGAAATCAACAATTCTCTTATAACAGATGGATGTTATGTTGCCGGTAAAATTGAGCATTCCATCTTAAGTACAAATGTTAAAGTGGGTAAAGGAAGTTTTGTGAAAGATAGTGTCATCATGCCAGGAGCTATCATAGGTGAAAACTGTCATATTGAAAAAGCAATTGTCGGTGAGAATGCTACAATCTATGATGGAGCTGAAATCGTAGGAGAAATCGGTGAAATTGCAGTTGTAGGTAATGAAGAAAGAGTTGGAGGGTATAAGGATGAAGACTAAATATGCCGCAATTTTAAACTTAGTAGAAGATGATAATAAGTTATTGCCTTTAACAAGAAGACGTCCAATTGCTTCCTTACCATTTGCATGTCGCTACCGCTTAATCGACTTTCCATTTTCAAGTTTGACAAATGCAGAAGTCCGTTCGGCTGCGTTATTTATTTCAGGAACCGGTCGTTCGTTGTATGATCATATTCGTTCTGGGATTACTTGGGGACTAGACAATCCAACTGGTGGTGGAGTCTTTACCCACTCCCAATTAGAATTGAAGTCTAAATTTGATGAAGGGCGTAAGTATAGCTCAACTTATTATGAAGACCATGCGAATTATATCACCCGTTCAAAAGCCGATTATGTCGTCATTTCAGGGTCTAGAATCCTTGCGAATATTCAAATTAAGCCAATGACGAATTATCACTTACAGAAACAAAGTGATATTACTGTAGCTTATAAAAAAATAAAACGAAATGAACTCAAGGAAGACACAACTTATTCTGCCTACATCCTAGAGTCGGAGACTAACGCGACGGTTAAAGGACTTGAGCCGATTAAAAATCTACCTGCCGATGTAGAAACTGTTGCCTTTGGTTTAGACTTCTTATTAGCGAAAAAAGAAGTAGTTTTAGATTATTTACGAGGTTTACAAGAAAATGATATGCCTGTATCCGTCTCAAACATCTTGAGACTAGCAACGAAAAGAGATCACGTATCAATCAATGCTTACGAATACACAGGGTATATGAAAGCGATTGAAGATATTCGCAGCTACTTCGAAGCGAATATGGATATGTTAAATGAAGATAACTTTAATGCATTATTCTTCCGTGAGTCACCTGTTCTGACTAAGTCAAAGAACTCTGCTCCAACTTATTATGGAAAAGACTCTGTCGTAAAACATTCTTTATTAGCGAATGATAGTGAAATTTACGGTTCTGTGGAAGACTCATTAGTTTCCAGAAAGAACATGCTATGTGAACGTGCATCCGTTAAAAACTCGATTATCTTACAGAGTTGTTTTATTGATGAAGATGCCGTAATAGAGTATGCAATACTCGATAAGAATGTCTATATTGAAAAAGGTGCCAAGCTAATTGGAACGGCTGAAAATCCATTAGTTGTTCCAAAAGATGCTCGTGTATTATCAACGGGTGAAATAGTGGAAGGATGAGGTCCATGAAGTTATTATTTGCTGGGACTGAATGTGCACCATTCTTTAAGTCCGGAGGTTTGGGAGATGTTTTAGGGGCTTTGCCAAAAGAACTAGCAAGAAAAGGGCATGAAGTTCGCGTAGTCCTACCATATTTTATCCAACAAATGTCAGATAAATATAGAGAGGAACTGGAAGACGTTGCCGAATTTACAGTTCAAGTCGGTTGGCGCAAAGAATACTGTGGCATAAAGCAGTTAAAAAAAGATGGGGTTACTTATTATTTCATTGATGCTTTAAAATATTTTGACAGAGATAGTCTATACGGATATGACGACGAAGCAGAACGATTCGCTTTCTTCCAGTTAGCAGCGATTGAAATGCTCGAAATTGTGGATTATATTCCAGATGTATTCCATGTCAATGACTGGCAAACAGCTGTCATTCCAGTATTACTAAAAGATAAATACCAATGGAAGATGAAACTTAGAGACATTAAAACCGTCTTAACCATTCATAATATAATGTTCCAAGGTATCTATGATCAATATGTTTTATCCGATTTGTTTGGAATTGGTTATGATGCTTTTCACGAACATGGCTTAAAATATTATGATAGAGTGAATTACTTAAAAGGTGGCATTTTCTATTCAGACTTAGTGACGACAGTCAGCCCAACTTATGCGAATGAAATTCAAACAGAACAGTTTGGGATGGGTCTACACGTGGATCTGCAAAAGGTTAACCATAAATTAGTGGGATTATTAAATGGTATTGATTACGATACTTATGATCCAGAATTAGATGAAACAATACCAGCCACTTTTAGTATGGATGATTTGTCGGGTAAAGCTAAAAACAAAGCAGCTTTACAAAAACAAGTTGGCTTACCAGAAGATCCAGAGATTGCTTTAATTGGTGTCGTTACTCGATTAGATGAGCAAAAAGGGATTCAGTTAATTCTGGATAGTATGTATGAGTTGATGAGTCACCGACACGTTCAAATTGTTTTATTAGGAACTGGAAAGTCTTATTATGAAGAAGGATTTGAACATTTTAACCAAATGTATCCCGATAAATTTAAAGGGATTATCGACTTTGATATCAACTTAGCCCAATTAATTTATGCTGGAGCGGATGCCTTCCTTATGCCATCTGCGTTTGAACCATGTGGCTTAAGCCAAATGAATTCTATGCGTTATGGGACGTTACCCATTGTTCATGAAACAGGGGGACTTGCGGATACCGTTAAACCATATAACTTTATGACCGTAGAAGGAACGGGCTTTAGTTTCTATGATTTCGATGCAGATACCATGCGTAGAGTGATAGACTCCGCTTTATCCGTTTACTATGATTATCCGGAACAATGGGGACAACTCATACAACAAGCGATGTCAGAAAATAACAGTTGGGAACATGCAGCTGAAGCGTATGTTGACCAGTATGACCGTTTAGTTTT
>DAIOTD010000003.1:26485-39029 GCA_036752205.1 Atopostipes sp. | reverse complement strand
CCTTTGAGTATGTACTTAGCTAATCATTCTTATAAAGTTTCCAACTTGCCATTGATACCTGAAGTTGAAGTAGCACCAGAGATTTTTGAAGTGCCATCTGAGAAAATATTTGGTTTAGTTGCTAGCCCAGAATATATTATGAACGTAAGATCAGAACGTGTAAAAATGATGGGATTAGCGTCTGAGTCTACTTATAATAATATGCAACGAATTAAACAGGAATTATCATATGCGGAAGAATTATACGATAAGTTAGGTGCAACGGTTATTAATATGGAGAATCGTTCAATTGAAGAAACGGCTCAACAAATCGAGTTGCGTTTAGCTGAGAATTATCGAAATCTTAGTTAGCCAGAGAACATAAAAAGAACGAGTGAAATGAATCACTCGTTCTTTTGCTTGTATATTGTAATTCCTTAATATCTTAAGCGCGCGGCTACGGGAGTATCGCTCGGCATTTCAGATGGATCTAAGATGTAGACATCGCCTCTAGAGCGGATGACATTTTCGACTAATTGTTCGATAAATGTATTGTTCTCATTATTTCCATCATATAGACCCTCTTCTGTAATAGCCCCAGGGATTTCAGAGCCTTTTTCAACATAAAGACTTTCAATGCGACCTTGAATACTTGCTGAGGTTAAGTCATCAGGAATATTCTCGATTCGATTTTCAGGAGCAGTCTCTTTTAATCGGTCAAGTAAAGCATTTCTTTCAAAGGCAATAATTTCGTCAATTGTTTGAGCAACTCTTTCTTCAATTTCGGATGTTTTTAAGTTAGCTGCAGAACCATTGATACCTGTTTCTGATAGATATTCATTATTGGACAGAGCTCTAAAAGCAGCCTGATTCTCCTCAACAGTATAAACGATTAATGGTAACTTTTGTTGATTAGAGTAGTGGTCGTATACAAATTTATCAACAAGATTAAAGTAACGGTCACGATCAATATCTTTTTCTTCACTTGTTTCACCATGACCGTGGAAGAATTGACTACTGCCGCGGTTCCCTCTGTTACTACTGTATGTACCAAAGTTAAGTTCGCCACCTTCTCTTTCGGTACCTAAAGCGGTCTCTAAGTCTACTGGTGCGTCTTCTATTTCAGAAATAGGGAGTTCATCTATTCGTGCACCATGGCCCTCGTATAGACGGATACTTTCTCTATTTAAAACGAGTAGGTGATAATCACGAGTATACTGATAGTTTGAGATAAGTGGTAGTATATATGGTTTTTTACCTATACGAACACGATCAATTACGGGGATAGCTAGATGATAGTAATAGAAATCATCCGGTGTGATATAAACGGTTAACCCGCCAATGAATTGAATCAGTTCGTCTTGATGTCTAGAAACAGTATCCAGTTGTTTGATTAATTGATCCTTTTCATCAATATCTGAATCAGCTAGTTTCTTCTTTGCTTCATTAACTAGATTTTCAAACTGAATTCGGTCCTTGTCATTCGTCAATGTCGTAGCGAACAGCTCCATGGCAAGTGTTACATACACCGTATCCTGTTCAAGTTCTTCTGCTGGAAAAGAAAATAATTTATTCATTAAATATCCCTACCTTTCTTTGAGTTCAAACCTATCTTAACATAGAGTGTTTTCACTTTTAAAGTAAGACGCTGTAATCGTTCTCAATTTATTGTACTTGAATCTAATAAAATATTGTGGGAAAAACTCTCTGTAAAATAGTGACCAAGTTTAGTGTTGAATGTAAATTAATGTTACAATAGTTAAGAAATTAATAGAGAATTGGTGTGAAAAGATGGTTGAAGGAATTTTGCCACTATGGAAAGAAAAAGGCATGACAAGTTTTGACTGTGTTAGTAGAGTTAGAAAAATTGTTGGTATGAAAAAAGTAGGACACGCGGGAACGTTAGATCCTGACGTGGAAGGTGTATTGCCCATTGCCCTTGGCGGAGCGACGAAAGTCCTAGAGTTCATGTTAGAAGGGGATAAGGTTTATGCTGGTGAAGTCACGTTAGGCTATACAACGTCTACGGAAGATGCATCTGGTGAAATTATCGTTAGAAAAGAATTAGCGGATGAATTAGTTGAAACAACAGTAGATGACGTATTAGAATTATTTGTTGGTAAAATTCAACAAACACCCCCGATGTTTTCAGCGGTTAAGGTAAACGGCAAACGTTTATATGAATATGCATTCGAAGGAAAAGAAATTGAGCGTCCTTCAAGAGAAGTTACAATTTATTCAATCGTTCGCACTTCGCCAGTTGTATATGATGAAATGGAGAAGACCTTACGTTTTTCATTTGATGTGAAATGTAGCAAAGGCACGTACATCCGAACATTAGCAGTTGATATCGGTGAAAAGTTGGGGTACCCAGCTCATATGTCGAAACTTACACGAATCAATAGTGGTGGTATAACAGAGAAGCAAACCATTAAACTAGGTGACCTTGAAAAAATAGTTGAAGAAAATAAATTGTCAAAGTATTTACTACCAATTGATTATGGGCTAACGGATTTTGAACGCTTAGCAATAAGTGAAGAATTATGGGAAAAAGTTAAGAATGGTGCTATTCTTGATGTATCTGAATTAGATACAACATCTTATCCAGTCATATTAATCTATAAAGAAACAATTGTTTCTTTATATGATAAGCATCCTTCAAAAAAAGGAAAATTAAAACCAAGAAAAATGTTTAAAAATAATCTGTAGGTGAAAAAATGGAAGTTATAAAAATCAAACACCCTTATCATAAAGAGCAAATTGTACAAGAAGATATTGTCTTAATATTAGGATTTTTTGATGGAGTCCATACTGCGCATCAAAAAGTAATTAAAGAAGGCGTAAGAATTGCGAAGGAAAGAAATTTAAAAGCAGCTTTAATGACTTTTAATCGAACCCCCAAAATTGCTTATAAAAAATTTGAGCCACAAGATTATCATTATTTAACACAACCTGAACAAAAATATGATTTAATTGACCGTTTGGGTGTAGATATTACATATGAAGTTTTCTTTAACTCAGAATTTGGAAATTTACCCCCACAGGATTTCGTTGACCAGTACATAATTGGTTGGAATGCTAAGGTTGTCGTTGCAGGATTTGATTATACGTATGGTAAGCCAGATATTGCATCAATGAGTGATCTCCCTAAGTATTCAAGAAATCACTTTGATATTATTCAGGTAGGAGCAGAAAAGATTTCTGACGAACTAATTAGCTCGACTGCGATTCGTGAGTATATTAAGGAAGGTAAGGTAGCTGAAGCAAACGCTATGCTAGGTTATACTTATGAAACTATGGGTTACGTTGTGCATGGTGACGCGAGAGGAAGAGAGTTAGGCTATCCTACCGCAAATATATATTCTCACCCGTATACACTGTTACCTAAAGTTGGTATCTACGCAGTACGATTAACTGTCGCTGGGAAACAATATGATGGAATGGCATCTGTTGGCTATAACGTAACTTTTGGTGAAAGACATTACATTACTGTTGAAGTAAATATATTCGAATTTAATGAAATGATCTACGGTGAAGATGTTAAAGTGGAATGGGTCGCTTACTTACGTGATGAAGTGAAGTTTGAATCTGCTGAAGGTCTCATTGAACAACTAGAACAAGATAAAATAAACACCTTAAAAATATTAAACAAATAATGGATGACAACTGAAATAATATCTTCAAATAAAAATCATACTTATTTCAAATGTTTTAAATCCTTTACCATTGACACTTTTAAGCAAATTTGGTAAATTATATAAGTGATTAGCACTCGATTCGTTCGAGTGCTAATTTATTGAGCAGTAATTGTCTTTTAAGTGAGAGGATGTATTTATCATGTTAACAGCGAGACAATTATTAATATTGAACAAGATTATTGAGCATTACACCGTTAATGGAGAACCAGTAAGTTCAAAGACCCTAGTTGAAGCAGGTGCAGTAGATGCAAGTTCTGCTACCATCCGAAACGAGATGAGTATACTTGAGGATCAGGGGTATATTCAAAAAGTCCACAGTTCTTCAGGCCGTATTCCTTCTGTGAAAGGGTATCGTTATTATGTTGATAAATTAATGAGGCCAAAGAATGCACAGGAAGACGAACGGTCAAGGGTTAGAAGTAAATTAAATTCTCAAATTTACCAAATGAGTGATGTGTTTTATCGCTCAGCTGAACTCTTATCAGAATTAACAAACTATACGGCTTTTGTGTTGGGGCCACACTCAAACTTTAGTACACTAACAGGTTTTAAAATAGTACCGTTAAACCAAAGACAAATGATGTTGTTGCTGCAATTAGATAGCTACAGCGTACAAAATATGGTGTTTAAAGTTCCAGAGGGACTACAGACTGAACACGTTGAGCAAGTCACTCAATTTATGAACAAGCATTTCGTTGGAGAATCTTTAACGACGGTTTATTATGCTTTGAAAAATGACTTGCCTAAAATGTTTGAAAGGTATCTATCCGTTAATTGGGATGTGACACAAATGTTGGAAAATACGTTGTTCCGTTCCAAATCAGAGCAGATGTTTGTTTCAGGTAAGATGAATCTATTGGACTTTATTGAAGATATGGAAACAGATCAGGTGAAGGATTTATACAATTTATTAGATAGTGAAGGAGATTTAATGTCTTTATTCCAATCATTATCGAATCAATCGAACCATATTGATATTCGAATTGGAAATGAATTAAATCATCAATTATTTGAACCTTTCTCTTTAATAACTGTACCTTATACTGATGAACAGTTTGGTGGCGGGATTATTGCCGTATTAGGACCAACAAATATGACTTATGATTCAACATTAGGGAGAATTCAATTGTTGAGAGATGAAATCTTAGATAGATTGGAAGATTTTTATCTTGATTAAAGTTTTTGGATTCTTTTAATTTAAGCACTATATGTGCTACTATGTGTAAGTCGATTATGGATGAAAGAGGTAGATAATAGTGACAGACAAAGAAAAAGAGTTTGAAAAAGACGAAACTCTTGAAGAAGAAATTCAATCAGAAACTACAGAAGATACAGCAGTAGATGAAGTTTCTGAATTAAATAAAAAAATTGATGAATTAGAAGATCAGAACTTAAGATTACAGGCGGAGTTGCAAAATATTATCCGTCGTAACAAAAAAGATCGTGAGCTATCAACTCGTTACCGTGCACAGGATTTAGCTAAAGATATCCTCCCAGTAAAGGATAATCTAGAGCGCGCACTTGAGAATGCTGATGAGGCTAACGAAGGTCTAACTCAAGGTGTACAAATGGTATTAGATGGATTCAACCGTGCCTTTGAGGCAAATGATATTGAAGAAATCGAAGCAGAAGGTCAACCATTTGACCCGAACTTCCACGAAGCATACGCTCAAGTTCCCGCTGAAGATGGACAAGAAAGTGGCGTAGTTGCTCAAGTTTACGAAAAAGGTTACAAACTACATGACCGTGTATTGCGAGCAGCAAAAGTAACGGTTACTCAATAAACTATTTAATTTAACATATTAAAATTAACGTAAAAGGAGATTATTTACATGGCTAAAATTATCGGAATTGACTTAGGAACAACGAACTCTGCAGTTTCAGTATTAGAAGGTGGAGAACCAGTAATTATTCCTAACAAAGAAGGAAATCGTACAACACCATCTGTCGTATCATTTAAAGATGGCGAAATTCAAGTAGGGGAAGTTGCAAAGCGTCAAGCAATTACAAACCCTAACACGATTATGTCAATTAAAAGACATATGGGTGAATCGTATAAAGAAACAATTGATGGAAAAGATTATACACCGCAAGAAATTTCAGCTTTAATCTTACAACACTTAAAAGCTTATGCTGAAGACTACTTAGGTGAAGAAGTTACAAATGCAGTTATTACTGTTCCAGCATACTTTAATGACTCACAACGTCAAGCAACAAAAGATGCAGGTACAATCGCTGGTTTAGAAGTCGATCGTATTGTAAACGAGCCAACTGCTGCATCACTAGCTTATGGATTAGACAGTACGGAAGAAGATGAAGTTATTTTAGTCTTTGACTTAGGTGGAGGAACATTTGACGTTTCTATCCTTGAGTTAGGAGACGGTGTATTTGATGTTCTTTCTACAGCTGGAGATAACTCTCTAGGTGGAGATGACTTTGACCAAAAAATTATCGACTTCTTAGTCCAAGCGTTTAAAGCAGACAATGGCATTGACTTATCAAATGACAAGATGGCTTTACAACGTTTGAAAGATGCTGCTGAAAAAGCGAAGAAAGAATTATCAAGTGTATCTTCTACTCAAATTAGCTTGCCATTCATCTCAGCAGGTGAAGCAGGACCATTGCACTTAGAGCAAACATTAACTCGGGCTAAATTTGATGAATTAACATTAGACTTAGTAAACCGTACTAAAGAACCAGTTCGTCGTGCTTTAAGTGACGCTGGATTATCACAATCTGATATTGATGAAGTGATCCTTGTTGGTGGTTCAACACGAATCCCTGCAGTAGTAGATGCTGTAAAACAAGAAACTGGTAAAGATCCTAACCGTTCAGTTAACCCTGATGAAGTTGTAGCTATGGGAGCTGCAGTACAAGGTGGAGTTATTTCTGGAGATGTTAAAGATATCGTTCTTCTTGACGTAACACCATTATCACTTGGTATTGAAACAATGGGGAACGTCTTTACGAAATTAATTGACCGTAACACGACAATTCCTACAAGTAAATCACAAGTGTTCTCAACGGCAGCAGATAACCAGCCAGCTGTAGACATTCACGTATTACAAGGTGAGCGTCCAATGGCACCAGACAACAAAACACTTGGTCGTTTCCAGTTAACAGATATTCCACCCGCACCACGTGGAATTCCTCAAATTGAAGTAACATTTGATATCGATAAGAACGGTATTGTTACTGTATCTGCTAAAGATCAAGGAACAGGTAAATCGCAAGACATTACAATCAAATCATCTTCTGGTTTAACTGATGAAGAAATTGATCGTATGGTTAAAGAAGCTGAAGAAAATGCGGAAGCAGATAAAGCTCGTAAAGAAGAAGTAGAATTACGTAACGAAGCTGACCAGCTGGTATTCCAAACAGATAAAACATTAAAAGAACTAGAAGGTAAAGTTGACGCGGACGAAATCAAAAAAGCAGAAGATGCTCGTGACGAGTTGAAAGATGCTATTGAGAAAGATGATTTAGAGTTAATTAAAGAAAAACGAGACACTCTAAATGAAATCGTTCAAGATTTAACAGTTAAATTATACGAACAAGCTGCAGCTGAAAACCAAGCACAACAAGACGCACAAGGTGCTGGTGAAGACGCATCAGATGATGGTGTTGTAGATGCAGATTTTGAAGAAGTAGACGACGAGTAATATCAATCCATGTGAACCCAAGTATAAGTAAATGATATATGGAGAGAAAGCTGAGAGAGTCCTTTTAGCTTTCTCTTTCCACTGTATCGGAACTTAGTCAGTGTTCATTTAAGATAAGACGGAGGATACAATGGCAGGTAAAAAAGATTTTTATGATGTTTTAGGGGTATCAAAGGATGCCTCCCCAGACGAAATTAAAAAAGCATACCGACGATTATCTAAAAAATATCATCCAGATTTAAACGATGCAGCGGATGCAGAAACAAAATTTAAAGAAGTTGCAGAAGCTTATGAAACATTATCGGATGAAACAAAGAGAACCAACTACGATCAATATGGACATGCTTCTACTGACCCCAACTTTGGTGCTGGTGGTTTTGGTGGTGGCGGTGGCTTTGGTGGCGGATCATTCTCTGGATTCGATGATATTTTTAGTCAATTCTTTGGCGGCGGTGGTCAAACAGCTAGACGTAATCCTAATGCTCCTCGAAAAGGGAATGACTTACAGTATGTAATGGATTTAACTTTTGAAGAAGCAATATTCGGCAAATCGACAACGATTAAATATAATCGTGAAGAGGTTTGTCATACGTGTGAAGGAAATGGAGCAAAAGCTGGAACAACTCCTGATACGTGTTCTCGTTGTTCTGGAACGGGTCAAACAGTTGTTGAGCAAAACACACCTTTTGGACGCGTAAGAACACAAGCAGCATGTCCTGATTGTTCTGGTACAGGCCAAATTATTAAAGAAAAATGTTCAGACTGTCATGGTGCGGGGCATAAAACAGAGCGTCATTCTGTAAAAGTAACAGTTCCAGCGGGTGTTGAAGATGGGAACCAAATTCGCTTACGTGAACAAGGAGATGCTGGAGCAAACCGCGGTCCATATGGCGATTTATATATCATATTCCGTGTGAAACCTTCAGACGTCTTTGAACGCCAAGGCACAGAGATTTTCTACGAACTTCCAATAAATATTGTCCAAGCGACTTTAGGTGATGAAATAGAAGTACCGACAGTTCATGGTAAAGTGAAACTCAAAGTTCCCGCGGGTACGCAGCCTAACTCGACTTTCCGATTGAGAGGTAAGGGTGCACCTTCACTTCGTGGTACAGGGAATGGCGACCAACACGTTCGAGTTGTTGTTGAAATTCCAAAGAATACCAGCGATAAACAAGCAGAACATCTACGTGCATTCGCAAAAGAAAGTGGCTTTAGTGAAACAAAAGAACAGAAAGATGGCTTCTTCTCTAAAGTAAAAGATGCCTTTAAAGACAAAGACTAATAATTAATTTAGAAGATAGTTTCCAACCGTCACATTCATATGTCATATTGTGATGGTTGGGCTATCTTTTTTTATACGAGTTACCCGTACGTTATACCGAAAACAATTGTATAACCATACAATCATTGTTATAATAATGATTGTACTTTTTATAATAAGGACTGAGGGAATTATGATAGATAAAAAGAAAGCACGTGAGCGTCAACAAAAAGTGCGTAACTTTTCAATTATTGCGCATATTGACCATGGAAAATCTACTTTAGCTGATCGTATTTTACAATTTACTGAAACACTTTCAGATCGTGAGATGCAGGCTCAAGTTTTAGATTCTATGGATTTAGAACGTGAACGTGGAATTACTATAAAATTAAACACTGTTGAAGTAGAATATACAGCTAAAGATGGCGAAACATACATCTTACATTTAATTGATACACCAGGGCACGTAGATTTTACGTATGAGGTGTCTCGTAGTTTAGCGGCCTGCGAAGGAGCTATCTTAATCGTTGATGCAGCTCAAGGTATTGAAGCACAGACTCTGGCTAACGTATATTTAGCACTAGACAACGATTTAGAAATTGTACCTGTTATTAATAAAATTGACTTACCTGCAGCTGACCCAGAACGTGTAGCTTTAGAAGTTGAAGATGTTATTGGCTTACCTGCTGAAGATGCTGTTCTAGCAAGTGCAAAAAATGGTATCGGAATTGAAGATATTTTAGAGCAGATTGTAAAAGTCGTTCCACCGCCAAGTGGTGATATTGATAATCCACTACAAGCTTTAATTTTTGACTCCTTATATGACTCTTATCGAGGGGTTGTTTTAAGTATCCGTATTAAAGAAGGAACACTTAAAAAAGGCGACAAGATACGCTTAATGCATAATGGAAAAGAATTTGAGGTTTCAGAAGTAGGAGTATTCTCTCCAGACCCGATTGCACGCGATTTCTTAAGTGTGGGTGACGTAGGTTATGTTACTGCAAACATTAAGAGTGTTAAAGATACAGAAGTAGGGGATACAATAACTCTTGCTGATAACCCAGCAGCTGAGCCATTACCAGGATATCAACAAATGAATCCTATGGTTTATAGTGGACTGTACCCATCTGATTCAGGTGATTATGAAGATTTGCGTGAAGCATTAGATCGTTTACAATTAAACGACTCTTCGTTACGCTTTGAACCAGAAGTATCGCAAGCACTTGGTTTCGGCTTCCGTTGTGGATTCTTAGGAATGTTACACATGGACGTTGTTCAAGAGCGATTAGAGCGTGAGTTTGACTTAGACTTAATCACTACCGCACCATCGGTTATTTACGAAGTAGATAAAACAGATGGTACGACCATTAAGGTTTCAAATCCATCTGAAATGCCTGACCAAGTTAATGTGGATAGAATTCGTGAACCGTTTGTTAAAGCAACAATTTCGGCTCCTAACGACTATGTGGGAGCCATTATGGAGCTTTGTCAAAGAAAACGTGGGGAGTTTATAACAATGGAGTATTTAGATGACATTCGAGTGAATGTTATTTATTACTTACCACTTTCTGAGATCGTATTCGATTTCTTCGATCGTTTGAAATCAAACACTAAAGGCTATGCTTCATTGAACTATGAAGAGGCTGGATACCGTGAGAGCGAGCTAGTGAAAGTTGATATTGTCATCCATGGTGATACAGTCGATGCACTAAGCTTTATCGTGCATAAATCAGAGAGTACAGATCGAGGGCGTAAAATTGTTGAGAAACTTAAAGACGTTATTCCACGTCAACAATTTGAAATACCCGTTCAAGCAGCAATTGGTAATCACATCATTTCACGATCAACCGTTCGTGCATATCGTAAAGACGTTACTGCAAAACTATATGGTGGAGATGTTACTCGTCGTATGAAATTACTTGAGAAACAAAAAGCAGGTAAGAAACGTATGAAGAGTGTAGGGAATGTGGATATTCCACAGGACGCATTCATGGCCGTTCTAAACTTAGACGATGATAGTGATTCGAAATAAAAATCAATAGTAGAGACCAATAAACAGTTAACTATGTTTATTGGTCTTTTATTTTTACTTTAAAAGTATGACAAATCTTATACTATAAGGATTCCTATCGCTTCATTATTTCGGATTACAGACGATTTGTGGTATAATAGATTATGTAAACTAACTGAATGTAGGTATAAAGTGATGAAAGAGGTCTGATATTTAAAAAAGCTACACCAATACATGATATGGAGGTATAAGAAATTGACAAGAGTGACAATTGATAATTATGAGTGGACAAGTTTAATGGTACCTGAAGAACGAACCAAAAAAGAGACAGATGCGGATAAGAAAATGGTGAAGGATTATCTCACTAAACTTGAAAACGAACCCTCTATAGAATTAGATGCTGTTAAGGTTGAAGAATTGACAGTGGATGATTCTTTAATCGAATCACAAGAAACTGAATTCGAACGATTAGCTAATAACGATTTATTTAATTATTTTCAATCTGAAAAAGAAGAAATAGATGCTCAAGTTTTATTCCCGAAAATGGAAAAGATAAATAACCTGTACTGGTTTTTACATGCATTATCAAAAAAAGACACGAAGAATAAAAAACTTGCTATTTCAAATCCTGATGATGTTACTGTTGCATTTTATCAGCTTGTGGAAGCGGCTACGTTCTTTGGTTTTATGAAACGTACGGTAGAAGACGACACTTTTTATTTCAGTCCGACCAAACGCTTTGAAGAATTTGCAGAAGCGGATTTAGAACAACAATATCATTTATTTTTAGCGGGATTGGGAACGAATGAAACGATTAGCGAGATTATCCAGATTCAATTAAACGAGCCCTTATATGATACGATTAGTAAACGAATGGTTCAGAATATTCTAGTGAAAGACCCAAATCTCCAAGCTGAAGATCTGACAAATGATGATATAAAGAAGATTATTAATAGCTTCCGCTATTGGTATCTTGGTATCAGTCAAATGATTTTGAAAAATTAATGATTTAATATAAATACCCTCCATCTATTTACAGTAAGTTTAAATAGTTGGAGGGTATTTTACATTTATTTTCTAGTGGCTGGCTCCATGTTCATAGATTTTTTAGCCATAATATGCCTTTTACCTAAGAACCAATTGGTCTTACGAATCCATTCGTATTTCTCCATAGACAGAATAACTGGTATGAGTCTTCTAGGAATGATATTACGGTATTTTTTTGTTTGACCTAATATGACTCGAATCATGGGGGCCACAGCATCTTTTGCGTCATATTGTTTTAGTGGGAATGATAGTTTAATCGGATTAAAGATACTGTCTTCTGGTAAAGTAGGCCAAGTTCGATAGCGCTCATGTTCTTCATCGTTAAATCCAGTTAAATAAGGTCCAGGATTAATTGTCGCCACTTCAACATTGTGTTCCATTAATTCTTGGCTGAGTGTACTGGCCACACCTTCAAGGGCGTATTTAGATGAAACATAAGCTCCAGAAAAGGCATTAGCCATCAAACCAGATATGGATGAGATAAAGATTATGCGTCCATTATTTTTGTGAATCATCTGTCGAGCAAAACCTTGAGTTAATAGGGTAGTCCCTATAACATTTACTTCGAATTGATTACGTAAATTTTCTTCCGGAATATCAACTAATGAACCGCCTTCTGAAACACCGGCATTATTTACTAATATATCAATATCCCACCCCCATGCTTTTCGGCGATCGGTTTCTTCGGTGATATCTATTTTTTCGATTTGTAATGTAATTTTTAGTGCTTCAGCATCTTTTCTTAACATGTCGGCGTGTGATTGAGTTTCTGTCGTCGCAATGACGGAGTGACCAAGTTTTGCTAATGTTAAAGCGGTTAGTTTCCCTAATCCTGAACCCGCTCCTGTAATAAGAATTCTTTCTGCCTTCATAATCGATCCTC
>DAIOTD010000003.1:21925-26385 GCA_036752205.1 Atopostipes sp. | reverse complement strand
AATCCTGAACCCGCTCCTGTAATAAGAATTCTTTCTGCCTTCATAATCGATCCTCCAGTATGATATGTTCCATTGAGTTTATAATTTCTTTAAACTTACCAATAGTCGTATTCTTATGTAAAATGATTCACCTTACACAGATCGAGCCTCTCTCATTTCTAACCCTTTCAATTTACAAGACCATTTCTTTAACGTCATTTCAAGAAAGTTTTTGAAATATTTGGTAGACTGAAGGTAAGAAGATATAAAGGAGCAGTTTAAATGGACGAAAAAATTGAACAGTTTAAGAAACAGTTAGAAAATAGTCAAAAAATTGTGTTTTTCGGCGGAGCAGGTGTTTCGACAGATAGTGGTATTCCTGACTTTCGATCAGCGGATGGTCTATTTATGCAGGAAACAGGTGGGGTCGTTTCTCCTGAACAGATGATTTCGCACACTTTTTATAAACGTTATCCTAAAGCCTTTTTTAACTATTACTTTGAAAATTTAGTCTTTGATGATGCTGAACCGAATTTGGCTCATACATTCTTGAAAGACCTTGAGGATTCTGGAAAAGATGTTTCAATCGTTACACAAAACATTGATGGCTTACATCAAAAGGCACATAGCTCGGTTGTTTATGAGTTGCATGGGACGACGATTCGAAATTATTGCACGAGCTGTTATACTTATTATGAAAATAATGAATTAAATCTTGATGAGGACGGTATACCTCGTTGCGACAAGGATGGTGGGATTGTTCGACCAGATATTGTTTTATATGAAGAGGGTCTAAATCAGGAGGTTGTGCAAAATGCGGTACAGGCTATTGAAGAAGCGGATATGCTAATTATTGCTGGAACCTCTTTAGTCGTCTATCCAGCTGCTGGCTTAATTAACTATTTCAATGGGAATCATTTAGTTGTGGTGAATAAGACACCTATTCAAGTGCCGGCTGGTGCATTAGTTTTTGAAGATTCTATTTCAAATGTGTTTGAGAAACTAAACTAAGATTCATCCAAAATATAGAAAATAAAAGCGAGAGAACCTAAAAAACAGGTCTCTCGCTTTCAATCTGTCTATTTCTTTTGATACCATATTTCAGCATCAATAAAGCTCACATGTCGAATATCTTCTAATCTTGTATCGACAAGGCGTTTGTCTTTTAACAATAGAAAAATCTTATCTTCAAAAGTTCCAGACACCATACAAGGAATATCTTGAAAATAGGAACCACTTTGTAGAAAATTCGCTTGTATAGCAATTGGTTTCTTTAGAAGATAAGCATCAGATAAAATTGCGCTAATCTCCGCTAGAGATTGTCTGGGTTTGGCTTTCACATCTGCATTTTTCTCTTTGACCGTCATGTTATTCAATGATTCTGCATGGTCAGATAGCATGAGTCCAAGCCATTTCATTTTACCCCGATCCTTATAGCCTAGTTGGTCGGGAGTATATTGAATGATTTTTCTAGTCATGCTGCTAACAACCTCCTTTTTGTTATTTAGATTGAGTATCTGCTTGATGTCCTCCCAGTAATTTACTGCGTTGAATAGCCATACTGTTTTGAATGAGGCTACTGGCATGTAGAAGAGAAGTATAGCCGTATTTTCTACGTACTATGTCAATAATGTCATCTAACTGCTCATCTTTTAGGACATCCTCAAGGCTTTCAAAGAGATTGATTTGGTAATCTTGTTTGGGTGCAATTTTGGTAAACGTCACATTAATGACACGGACAGGATAAGGCTGATAATGTTTTCGGAAAAGCCGAATCATATAGTCTGTTAGCTTCTTAGAAGAATCAGTTGCTTCAATCGCCATTTGATGGCTAAAACCGGGTTCAATGGTATGTTTAGAATAGCCGATTGTAAGCTTAATAGTGCTCGTGATTAAAGAATGCTTGCGTAAACGCATCGCATTTTCTTCCGTAATTTCGCGAATGACAACTTCAACGTCATAAGGATTTGTATAATCGCGATTTAAGATTTGATTTTTTGAAAAGGAACTTTCTTTTGGCACAAAGGTATCCGAAAGAATTGTACGATCGATTCCGTGAGTGTGGAAAAAAAGTTGTTCGCCAATCGCATTGAAGCGACTTTTTATTTTAAGAACATCGTATTGCGCTAAATCATAAATGCTATGAATCCCCAGCCGATTTAACTTCTTTTTGGTTTTACTTCCGATACCCCAAAAATCAGTTAGTTTATCAATCTTCCATATTTTTTGAGGGACATGTTCATAACCCCAGTAAGCTTGGTAGGAATTCTTGGCATCGCGTTTAGCTTGATGATCCAAAGCGAGCTTAGCAAGTAACGGATTATCTCCAATCCCAATAGTGGCAACTAAATTGAGTTCATTCCAAATATCTTGCTGAATTTTGGTGGCTATTTCACGGGTCGTTCCAAATAGGGCATGTGAATGGGTAACATCAAGAAATGACTCATCAATACTATATACATGCAAGTCTTGGAGCGAGACATAGCGTTTAAAAATCTCAATAATATCTAAATTTTTCTTTAAGTATAAAGCCATTCGAGGTTCTACGACCTCAATATCAGCATTCTTTGGTATCTCATAGACTCTGGTCCCAGTTCGTACGTTGTATTTTTCCTTTACACGAGGTGAGGCAGCTAAAACAAGACCCCCATTATTATCTGGTTTACTAATAACAGCAATCATAGCGGTGTGAGGGTTGAGATTCCGTTCTACGGCTTCTACGCTCGCAAAGAAAGATTTAATGTCAATACAAAGAATATCGCGCTTTGGCTCATTATTGTAATCTAAGCGAAGAACATTCTCTTTATGAATCGCCATAAAAATCCCTCCTTTATTCTCGATAACCGAATGTATGTTCGTGTAAATAGTATAAAAAATTAGAGCATGGTAGTCAAGGGGAACAATAAAAATAAAATGTATGCCTTTAAATAGAATCTGTAGAGAGGGAACGTCAAAATGTGATAGAATGAATAGACAAAAGGGTATAAAGGAGTAGAGACAGTGAAAACAGATTTGACACGGTACGTCTACCAAAAGATGATAGAAGATGCGCAGAGTTATCAATGGCGTATTATATATGATAGTCATAAGAGGGCACTAGAAGTCTATTTTGTGATTTCTTTAGAGAGTGATTCAAAACATTTTGTACAGGATATTAATGGTCAAGTAAATCGTAATAACTTGATTCAACTCGAAGAGATCATTTGTATATATGATGAAATGGAAAATCGTATTGTTCCAAGTAATTATTTGTATGCCTTGCCTTTTAATAGAGAAGAAGGAATTGAGGAAGGTCTTGTAGATGCTTTGCTCAAACAATTAAATATTGTAATTGCAGGTGCGGCCAGTCAAATACGTGACTTTCTGCTGGATGCCAATGAGAATGAATTTGAGTTACAGTGGAACGAAGTGAATTTTAAAAATACGATTGAAACGCTAAAAGACACGGGTAATTATGCAAGAAATCGATTAACATTTGAAGAACAGGATAAGCAATCCCTTGTTGAACAATTTAAGGAGGACACGTATGACGGAGTGGAAAGAATTTGAAGTACATATCAACAAGGAAGCTGAAGATAGTGTGATTGAAATTTTAATGAACTTGGGTTCAGCAGGTGTGAATATTGTTGATAGAAATGACTTCGAGACATTACCAGAATATGGCTTTGATACATTGTGGGAACTAGATGAAAAAAAATTTCCAGAAGAAGGCGTCATTGTAAAGGGCTATTTTGAGATTGATACTGTCAAACCAGGATTTGAAAAAAAGTTACATGAAAAAATTGATGCACTTAAAAAATTTCAATTATCGATTGATGGTTACAGCGTCCAATCAGCAACTGTTGCCGATACAGATTGGAATGAGAAGTGGAAAGAGTACTATCATTCGGTTCCATTAACACGTTACTTAACGATAGTGCCGGAGTGGAAAGAGTATGAAAAAAGAACACTCGAAGAACAACTTATTATACTCGATCCCGGTTTAGCATTTGGAACAGGGACACACCCAACCACACAACTAAGTGTTCAGGCTTTAGAGATGGAAATGCGTGGTGGAGAAGTTGTAGTGGATGTGGGGACAGGATCAGGAGTCTTAACGATTGCGAGTTCGCTTTTAGGTGCTAAAAAGGTCTATGCCTATGACTTGGATGAAATTGCCGTTCAATCTGCCAAAAATAATATCGAGTTAAATGATTTGGCAGCTGAGATTATTGTAGAAGAGAATAATTTATTGAAAGATGTTACAATTGAAGCTGACTTAATCGTCGCAAATATCCTAGCCCCTATTATCGTCCAGTTAATTCCTGATGCTTTGAGAGTATTGAAGCCAGGTGGATTATTTATTGCATCAGGGATTATATTTGATCAAAAAGATAAAGTGGTATCTGCCCTAGCAGATGCTGGATTCAAACTAAAACAAATCAATCAAATGAAAGACTGGTTCGCAATTATTGCACAAAAACCAGCTTAAAAGGAGAAAT
>DAIOTD010000003.1:0-21825 GCA_036752205.1 Atopostipes sp. | reverse complement strand
CAAATGAAAGACTGGTTCGCAATTATTGCACAAAAACCAGCTTAAAAGGAGAAATGACTTATGAACAACATGGCAAAATATATCGATCATACCATACTTAATGCGGATGCAACGGAAAAAGATATTCAAAGAATTTGTATAGAAGCAAAAGAATATGATTTTAAAACAGTCTGTATCAATCCAGGATGGGTGGACTACGCAGCTCACTTATTAAAAGGAACAGATGTTGGTATTACGACAGTTATTGGGTTCCCACTTGGTGCAAACACATCTGAAATAAAAGCTGCAGAGGCAAAGCAAGCTGTTGAAAAAGGTGTATCAGATGTGGATATGGTGATTAACATTGGTGCTTTAAAAAATGAAGACTACCCAACAGTATTAAATGATATTAAAGCAGTAGTCAATGCAGTAGATGGAAAAGCCATTGTGAAAGTCATCATTGAAACGTCACTATTAAATAAAACTGAAAAGATTCGCGCATGTGAGTTGGCAAAACAAGCAGGAGCGGACTTTGTAAAAACGTCAACTGGTTTTTCGACAGGTGGAGCAACGCTTGATGATGTGAAGTTAATGCGTGCTACAGTTGGGCCAAAAATGGGTGTTAAAGCATCAGGTGGTGTTCGCTCATACGAAGATGCTGTAGCGATGATTGAAGCTGGTGCCACTCGAATCGGAGCTTCAAGTGGCATTGCCATTGTTCAAGGTGTTGTAGACGCGAGCAATTCAGACTATTAATTGTTTGATTCAGCAGTGACAATACTAGATTAGTTGAAAAATCAACCTATTAAAGGTATAATACAGAAAGCAACCAGCACTGTTAAGTGCTGGTTTTTTAACAATATATTGAGATAAGTATAGAGTCTTAAAACAGAGAAGGTGTCTTATATGTCGAAGAAAACGAATTACACAGCACAAGAGGTAGTAGCATTGTGTCTAACGTATATGAACAGCGAACACGTTAAGTTTGTGAACAAAGCTTATCAATTTGCAGAAGCTGCACATAGTGGACAAATGCGAAAATCTGGAGAAGCGTATATTATTCACCCGATACAAGTTGCTGGAATATTAGCAGAAATAAATATGGATCCAGTGACTGTAGCGGCAGGCTTTTTACATGATGTAGTAGAAGATACAGACTACACATATGAAGACATCGAGAGAGAATTTACAAAAGAAGTTGCAGATATCGTCGAAGGGGTATCGAAACTAGGGAAGTTTAAATTTACTTCCAAACGTGAACACCAAGCTGAAAACCATCGTAAAATGTTATTAGCGATGGCACAAGATGTTCGTGTGATCTTAGTGAAATTAGCGGATCGTCTGCATAATATGCGTACGCTGAAATTTCATCGCCCGGAAAAACAAAGAGATATAGCCACTGAAACACTTGAAATTTATGCACCACTGGCTGATCGATTAGGTATGAGTCGTATTAAATGGGAGCTTGAAGACCTCTCTTTACGATATACAAATCCACAACAATTTTACCGTATTGTAAACTTAATGGATTCTCGTCGAGAAGATCGAGAACAGTATATTAAAGATTCAATTTCAGCTATTAATGAAGCGATTGATGAATTAGAAATTACGGCAGATATTACGGGTCGACCAAAACATATTCACTCTATTTACCGAAAGATGCGCAATCAAAAGAAACAATTTGATGAAATTTATGACCTCTTGGCGATTAGAGTTATTGTTGATTCGATTAAAGACTGTTACGCGGTTTTAGGAGCAATCCATACTCAATGGAAACCGATGCCTGGGCGATTTAAAGATTATATTGCTATGCCAAAAGCAAATATGTATCAGTCATTGCATACAACGGTTTTGGGTCCGCAAGCAACACCTTTAGAGGTCCAAATAAGAACGCATCAAATGCATGAAGTAGCTGAATACGGGGTTGCAGCACATTGGGCTTATAAAGAAGGTATTACGACACAAGTTGATAATAAAGGGTTAGATTCACAGCTATCATGGTTTAGAGATATTATTGAGCTGCAAAATGAGTCGTCTGATGCTTCCGAATTTATGGATTCCATTAAACAAGATATTTTTACGGACAACGTTTATGTCTTTACCCCAAATGGAGATGTAATGGAATTACCTGAGGGTGCAAGTACATTAGACTTCGCTTATCATGTACACTCTGAGGTCGGAGACCGCTCAACAGGAGCAAAAGTGAATGGGAAAATTGTACCGTTAAACTATAAGCTTAAAACAGGAGATATTGTCGAAATTATTACGTCTTCATCATCGGCAGGTCCTAGTCGAGATTGGTTGAAGTTTGTGAGTACATCAAAAGCGAAAAACAAGATACGCCGTCATTTCAAAGAACAAGAAATGGAAGATGCTATCGAGAATGGAAAACGAATTATCGCTGAACTAATTATTGAGCAAGAATTTGAACCGAAAGATTTTATGGTAACCGCCAAAATAGACGAGCTAGCTCAAGAGTTTAACTATAAAGATAGTGACGTTTTATATGCAGCACTTGGTTTTAATGAAATCAGACCAATGACCGTAGTCAATCGACTAACAGAAGAAGCGCGTCGTAAACGAAACAAGAGTGCAGAGAATTTATCGAATACAACACCACAAACACCTGAAAAAGAACCTGAAAAACTGACCATTCATCATGAAGATGGAGTAGTTGTAGAGGATACAGAGAACTTGCTGTTACGTTTAAGTAAGTGTTGTAACCCAGTACCTGGTGACGACATTGTTGGGTACATTACACGTGGACGTGGTATATCTGTCCATAGAAGAGACTGCCCAAATGTAGATAATGAAGATGATTTACACAACCGACTTATTGAGGTTGAGTGGGAAAACACAAGAGCGGATAAAATTTATGATACGGATATTGAAATCTATGGTTTTGACCGTTCAGGTTTACTAAATGATATTTTAGAAGTCTTAAATAGTTTTTCTAACCGTTTAAGTAATGTAAATGGACGAGTAGACAACGATCAAATGGCTACGATTCGAGTCACATTAGGGATTAAAAATACACAAGAACTCGAAAAGATTATTGATAAGATTAGCCAGGTTCCTGATGTTTACTCTATCCGTCGAATGATAAAATAATACATTAAGGAAGTGTCAATAAGTGAGAGTAGTTATCCAACGAGTATCGGAAGCAAAGGTCATAGCGGAAGGCGTTGAAAATGGCGCAATTAAAAGAGGATTTCTTTTACTTGTAGGAGTAGAAGAGGCTGATACGAGTGAAGACGTTGATTATCTAACTCGTAAAATTTCAAACATGCGAATATTTGAAGATGATGAAGGCAAAATGAATTTATCTTTGAAAGAAGTAGGAGGAGAAATTTTATCGATTTCTCAATTCACCTTACATGCCGATACTAAAAAAGGAAATCGTCCGAGCTTTGTTAAAGCTGCTCGACCAGATCAGGCTAACCAACTGTATGAAGAGTTAAATGATAAGCTTCGCGCAGAAGGTCTAACGGTAGAAGTCGGAGTATTTGGAGCGGACATGGATGTTTCTTTAGTAAACGATGGTCCCGTAACCATCTTAGTGGATTCACAAAACAAATAAACGATAAAATAGAGAAAACTCCTAACAAAATGTTAGGAGTTTTCTTATGAGTTAAGCAAAACAAAAGAGCCTACCGTTAGATAGACTCTCATTATTTAAATTATTGACCGTAATATTCACGTAAAGCTTGGTAAACCGCTTCTACAATAGTTGATTGGTATGCGATTGTATCGATATGTTGAATGTCGATATCACTGTTCATATAACCAAGTTCTAACAAGATGGAAGGTTGGTTATTTGCGCGTAAAACATAATAGTTACCATGGCGAACACCATTGTTATTAAGTGGCCCCAACTGTGCTAAATATCGATTAACTGTATTAGCAAGTTCTAAGTTGCTTTCAGAGTAATAATAAGTTGTAGTTCCACTCATTGAATTTGCGACTTCAATTGCATCGTAGTGCAGACTAATAAATAAATCCGCTTGATAATTATGACCTGTAATCACTCGGTCATCAAGAGACACGAATTCATCACTTGAACGACTTAAAATTACATTTGCTCCAGCATCTTGTAGTCGATTACGCAATAATATAGCCGTACTTAACGTAATATCTTTCTCAAAAATACTATTATCAGCAGATACGGCGCCAGAATCGCGGCCACCATGTCCGGCATCAATAACAATCGTTGCTTCTGAGATGTTTGAGATTGAACGGGCGTATTGTGATCCTGTCAAATCTTGAGATGCTACTGACTCAGCTTGTGTCTCTACAGTAGACAAGGTTGCTACGCTGTCTGCAACATAACCTGTTAGATTTTCATTTATTCGAATATGGAACCAGCTACCAACACTCTCAATATACTGGAAACGTTCACCAGGGTCTGCAGTATGAATAACTTCACCGTCCATTGATGCTAAGCTACGTATATTAGTTGATTGGGCATTACCTATAACAACTACCGTTGAATCCGTTGGAATATCTTGAACAGAATCTGCCTGTGCTGCTGAAGGTGTCGTGATGATATCAACATAATCACCATGAATCCAAGCAACTTGACCCATATATAATACTTGGTACCAATCACCCTCTTGGTAAAGAATTTGTAACTCGCTATCTTTATAAACGGCTCCTATAATGTTTGAGTCAGTAGTTGAGAACTGTCTTATATTAACTGCATCGGCTGTTACAATGGCAAACTGTTGATCATCATGTAAAATATCATTTGAATCGACCAACCAACTAGCAACCCAACCTATTTGGTCATCGCTCAAACGAACTTTGTACCATTTGTTTTCTTCACCTAAAAGAAAAAGGCGATCATTTTCCTCAACTTGAGTCAGAACGTCATGGGATAAACCAGGACCGTAACGTACATTTAAAACGGCTGTTTCAACGACAACCATATTTTCGTTGGCTAACGCAACTATCACGCTAAAGGTTATTGTTAACATAAACATGAAAAGTCCAATAAAAATATTTTTATTAGGTAAAATCCTCTTTAATTTCTCTGAAATTATTTTGGAAGACATTTCGAGCCTCCTAACTTGGAATGTAAGCGTATATTACTATTTATTATACCAACCAATAAGTAATTTGATAATACAATTACCCAATAACATTGTAAATAACCATTTTCTTTTTGACTTTTGACCATTAATTTAGTAAAGTTAACCTTACTAAAGACTGAATAATAATTCCAATGAAAGAAAAAGTAGTTTTATAAAATTATCTACAGAGAAGGTTTCACAAGTTGAGAGAAGCCTATAGTTTATAAAATGAAAGACATTCTTGAGGATTGACAGAAAAAGCTGTCACGTTAAAGGCGTTAACGAAGAGGGGATAATCTTATCCCAAATAAAGGTGGTACCACGTGCCGTAATCTATTAAATTACACGTCCTTATTCGAAAGAATAGGGACTTTTTTTATGGAATTTTCTAAAAATGAAAGGAAGTCAGATATGAAGTACCAAAAGATTAGAGGAACTGCAGATTTCTTACCTGAAGAAACAAATAAATGGCAATATGTAGAAGCTAAGATTGAAGAGATTTTGAAAAAATATTATTTTCATGAAATTCGTTTACCAATATTTGAGCAATTTGAATTATTTGCGCGCGGAGTTGGTGAAACAAGTGATATCGTTTCAAAAGAAATGTATGATTTCCAGGATAAAGGAGACCGTCATTTAGCTTTACGTCCTGAGGGAACAGCTGGAGTCGTTCGTGCGTATGTTGAAAATAAAATATTTGGCCCTGAACACCACAAACCGGTGAAGTACTTTTATAATGGACCAATGTTCCGTTTTGAGCGCCCACAAAGTGGCCGCATGCGTCAATTCCATCAGATTGGTGTTGAAGTATACGGTACAAAAAATCCAGCAATAGATGTTGAAACAATGCACCTTGCAATGGAAATATTTCATAATTTTGGTATTAAAGATTTATCCCTTGTGATCAACTCACTGGGTAATACAGAGTCACGTATAGCTTATCGTGAGGCTTTGATTGCTTATTTAGAACCGCACTTTGATGAATTGAGTGAGGACTCACAACAAAGATTGCATAAAAATCCATTGCGTGTACTAGATAGTAAAGATAGAAAAGATAAAGAAATTGTAAAAGATGCACCCTCTGTCTTAGAGTATCTGGATGAAGCATCTACAAAACACTTTGAAGAAGTGAAAGAGATGTTAGATTATCTTGAAGTCCCATATGAAATCGATACGAATATGGTTCGAGGCTTAGATTACTATAATGATACGATTTTTGAAGTGATCACAAATGATCCAGATTTTGGCGCGAATACGACAATTTGTGCTGGTGGACGTTATGATGGATTAGTTGAGCAGGTAGGTGGTCCAGAAACACCTGGTTTTGGATTTGCGATTGGTTTAGAACGTCTTGTTATGTTACTAGAGGCTGCAAACTTTGAATTCCCTAACTTAACGGAATTAGATGCATTTATCGTGACAATCGGTGATGAAGTTAATACGGAAGCGCTGAAAATAGTTACTGAGTTAAGAAAACATGGGTTAATTGTTGAGCGTGAATTTGTTGGACGTAAACCCGGTAGCCAATTCAAAACTGCTGATAAGCTAAATGCCAAAGTTGTTTTTACATTAGGCGGTATGGAGTTAGAAAACCGAAATATCAACATGAAATTACTTGAAACAGGCAACCAAACAAAAATTCAATTAGACGATATATACAGTGATAACTTTAAAGAGATTTATGAAGCAGAAATTAAAAAACTAAAGAGTGGAGAATAAAATATGACTAGAACAAACTATTGTGGCCAAATAACAAAAGATAACTTAGGCCAATCCGTAAAATTAAATGGTTGGGTACAAAAACGACGTGACTTAGGTGGAATGGTTTTTATCGATCTGAGAGATACAACAGGTCTTGTTCAAGTTGTATTTAATGGAGAGGTCGAGAAAGAATTACTAGAGATTGCGGAAACTTTACGTGCTGAATATGTCGTTGAGATTGAAGGTAAAGTTGTTCAACGAATGGATGGGCAAATCAATCCTAACATGACAACAGGTGAAATCGAGATTGTAGCAACGGGTCTAAAAGTGATTAACGAATCTAAAACACCAGCATTTGAAATTAAAGATAGCTTAAATGTTTCAGATGACATCCGTATGAAATATCGTTACTTAGACTTGCGTCGTACACGTATGCAAGAAAACATGAAAATTAGACACAACACGAAAAGAGCTATCCGTAACTTCTTAGATAACGAAAACTTTATTGATATTGAAACACCTTATCTAACGAAGTCTACACCTGAAGGAGCTCGTGACTACTTAGTCCCTTCACGTGTTCATCCTGGTGAGTTCTTTGCCTTACCGCAATCACCACAATTATTTAAGCAATTATTAATGGGTTCAGGTTTTGACCGCTACTATCAAATTGTTCGTTGTTTCCGTGACGAAGATTTACGAGGAGACCGTCAACCAGAATTTACGCAAGTGGACATCGAAACAAGCTTCTTAAGTGAAGAGGAAATCCGTCAAGGAACTGAAAATATGTTAAAACATGTTGTAAAAGAAGTAAAAGGGATTGAGATTACGGATGCTTTCCCAATCATCAAATACGATGACGCTATGGAGAAATACGGTAGCGACAAACCAGACATTCGTTTTGAAATGTATTTAAATGATGTGAGTTCAATTGTAACGGAAACAGATTTCCGAGTCTTTACTTCTGCTGTAGAAAATGGTGGAGTCGTTAAGGGAATCACTGTTAAAGGTGGAACAGATCAATTTACACGTAAACAAATTGATGGATTAGAAGAAATAGCAAAGACTCATGGTGCTAAAGGTTTAGCATGGATTAAAGCCACAGATGAAGGATTAACAGGCCCTATTTCAAAATTCTTTGAAGATGAAGCATTAGCTTCTAACTTACTTGATGGAATGGGTGCTGAAGAAGGTGACTTAATGCTATTTGTTGCAGATGAGGCTAAAGTGGCTTTTGATGCTTTGGGTGCGTTACGTGTTCATTTAGGTAAAGAGTTAGAGTTATACAATCCAGAAGAATTAGCATTTATCTGGGTAATCGACTGGCCTTTACTAGAGTTTGACGAAGAAGCAGATCGTTATGTAGCAGCTCACCACCCGTTTACTCGTCCAAAAGATGAAGATGTAGACAAATTACTAGAGAACCCAACAGAAGTATACGCTCAAGCGTACGATATCGTATTAAACGGTTATGAAATTGGTGGAGGTTCATTACGTATCCACGAAAAAGAACTACAAAGTAACATGTTTAAAACGTTAGGTTTCACTCAAGAAGAAGCAGAAGCACAATTTGGTTTCTTATTAGATGCATTTGAATATGGTTTCCCACCTCATGGAGGAATTGCTTTAGGTCTTGACCGCTTAGTAATGTTATTAGCGAATGAGCCAAACATCCGTGAAGTTATTGCGTTCCCTAAAAATGGTCGTGCAGCCGACCCGCTTACAAATGCTCCTACAACAGTATCTGCTGACCAGTTAGTCGAGCTGTCATTATCTGTTTTAGATATCAAAAAAGAAACGGAAGAAAAATAATACGACAATAGAGGAGAGAGAATACAAATGGTTTTATTAGGTTCACACGTTAGTATGTCCGCTCCGCATTCAGTATTAGGATCTGTAAAAGAAGCGATTAGCTATAATGCAAATACGTTTATGATTTATACAGGTGCACCACAAAATACGCGTAGACGTGCTATTGATACGCTAAAAATTGACGAAGCAAAGACGTTAATGGCTGAACATGGATTGGATATGAAAGATACGGTCATCCATGCACCATATATTGTCAATTTAGGCAACACATTTAAGCCGGACAATTTTGAATTTGCTATCGAATTTATGACAGAGGAAATTAGGCGAGCGGATGCGATTGGTGCAGCTCAAATGACCATGCATCCAGGGGCTCACGTAGGTGCAGGCCCAGAAGCAGCAATCGATAAAATTGCTGAGGGACTAAACCGCATCTTAACGAAAGAGCAAAATGTTCAAATTGCACTAGAAACAATGGCTGGAAAAGGGACAGAAATTGGTCGTAGTTTTGAGGAACTTGCTCAAATTATTGAACGGGTAGACCTAGACGAAAAATTATCGGTCACATTAGATACATGCCACATACATGATGCAGGCTATCCTGTTCGAGATGATTTTGATTTTGTGTTAGAAGAGTTTGATCGAATTATCGGTTTAGACCGCTTAAAAGTCATCCATGTCAATGATTCTAAAAATCCACAAGGGGCTGCAAAAGACCGTCACGAAAATATTGGTTTTGGTGAAATTGGCTTCGATGCATTGAATGCGATAATTCATCATCCAAAACTAGCTCATTTACCTAAAATCTTAGAAACACCTTTTGTAGGGGAAGATAAAAAGAATAAAAAAGCTCCTTATCTGTATGAAATAGATATGCTTAAAAAACAAACTTTCAACCCCCATTTACTCGAAAACATTCTAAATGACACAGGCATAGAATAATTAAATTAAAAGAAGTATGGATAGTTTATCGACTATTTATGCTTCTTTTTGCATTTTAAAAGAACTTTCAGTACAATAGAATTAATAATATTTGAGGGGAGAATCTCTATAGTGAACAATTTCTAATAACATCGTTGAATTGAAAATAAGCTTGACTCATCTAGTTAAAAAAAGGACTAATGATGAGGCTTATTAAATGCGGTTTATTAGAAAATGAGTTCCTTCAAAATAAATGGGATACATTTTATGGAGTCATATTAAGTTTCGTAAAGACCGCATGCTTGTTTTCATGCGGTCTTTTTGTATGCAGACAGGAGTTTTTTTATGTTACAAATAAAGAATCTTAGTATGTTTCACTTATCTGATTTAACAGAGTTAATAAAGAATTTAGATTTTGTTGTGAATCCAGGCGAAAAAGTGGCGATTATAGGTGATGAAGGGACAGGAAAATCATCTTTGATACGTTATTTAAATCATGACAAGCTAGTCGAGGATTATGTATCAATTAATGCCGACTACGTTAATCATTTTGTTAGTGTAGGTTATCTACCTCAAATTCTCCCTGAAGCATTCAATAAAATCTCTGTTCAAGAATATATTTATCTTGGAGAAGATCCTAATTTTCTTCGCTATGACTTAATGTACAAATTAGCAAGCGAACTTAATTTTTCTGTTGATAAAATGCATAGCCCTCAAATTATGCAGAGTTTATCAGGTGGTGAGAAGATTAAAGTTCAGCTCATAAAAATCTTAATGCAAGATCCAGATTTACTTTTACTTGATGAACCGACAAATGATTTAGATTTGAACACAATGCTATGGTTAGAAAATTTTATAGTAGGAAGTCCATTAACAATAGTATATGTATCACACGACGAAGAGTTTCTGAAAAAGACAGCAACCAAAATTATTCATTTAGAGCTATTGCACCAAAGAACTAAACCCAGAGCGACCGTAGAAAACTTAAGATATGTAGATTATATTGAACAGAGAGAAAGTAAATTTCAGCATGAAGAAATGATAGCAAGGAAACAAAGGGAAGACTATAAGAAAAAGATGGAAAAACATCAACAAATTGAACGAAAGGTCCATCAAGATTTAAATAATACAAAAAATGATGCGATGGGTAGATTATTAAAGAAGAAAATGGCGTCCGTTAAAGCTACTGGTAAAAGATTTGAACGAGAGAAAATAGAATTTGTCGAGCTTCCAGTCACTGGAGATAAAATTCTAGTAAAATTTTTAAATATGAAAAAAATTGAATTAAATAAAACAATCTTGGATTGGCAGAATCATTCAATAAAGATAGAAAATAGAAATTTGATAAGTTCGATAGACATTCACATCAAAACTGGTGAAAAAATTGGAATCACTGGAGCAAATGGAGTCGGAAAAAGTACACTTTTAACGGAAATAAAGCAAGAATTAATAAAACGCAGTGATATACATGTAGGATTCATGCCTCAGAACTATACTAAAAATATTAACTTAACACAGACACCCATTGAATTTCTTACGCATTCGGGTGAAAGAGATGAGAAGACTCAAATCATGACTTACTTAGGTAGTTTACGGTACACAACAGAAGAAATGACTCATCGATTAAACCAACTATCTGGGGGTCAATTAGCCAAACTATGGCTTGCCAAATTTGATTTACAAGGTGTAAACATTTTGTTGTTAGATGAGCCAACACGAAATTTCTCACCAGTGTCGCAACCTGAATTATTAAGCTTATTCAAAAAATTCAAGGGTACGATTATCAGTGTTTCGCATGATCGAGTTTTTTTAGATACGGTATGCGACAAAATATATGAACTAAATCCAACAAGATTAAAACGAATAAGATAAGCCGATCATACAGTTCTAGAGTCATTTCAATTCAAAGATATTCAAGGTTTGCTATGTTATAATAGGTTAGATGAAAATGCAGAAACAAGGAGGATTTTAGCGATATGAAGCAAAAAATAGTAGTCATTGTTGGACCAACGGCGGTTGGAAAAACAGCATTTAGCATTAAAGTTGCTGAGGCATTTGGTGGAGAAGTCATCAGTGGTGACTCCATGCAAGTCTATAAAGAATTAGACATTGGTACGGCTAAAGTTACTCCCGATGAAATGGGAGACGTCCCACATCACTTAATTGATTTCAAAGAGATAGATGAAGACTATGATGTGTCAGAATTTCAAAAAGATGCAAAACGAAAAATTAAAGAAATTACAAATCATCAAAAGCTACCCGTGATTGCTGGTGGAACGGGTTTGTATATTGAATCATTACTCTATCCCGTATCGCATGGTAGTGATGCAGAACCGAATCTGACTTTACGAAAAGAACTCGAACAGTTTGCGGAAGTTGAAGGAAATGAAGCGCTATGGAATCGTTTAAATCAAGTTGATCCGAAAGCTGCCGATAAAATCCATCCAAATAATGTGCGGAGAGTGATCCGTGCAATAGAGGTATTTGAAGAAACGGGTGAATTGTTTTCTTCTTTCCAAGATGAAAAGAAGGACAAAGAACCGAATTACGATGCATATATTATTTGTTTAGATACCGACCGACAGCTGCTTTATGAACGAATAAACTTACGCGTGGATTTGATGATGAAAGAAGGCTTACTAGAAGAGGCACGAGAGTTGTGGGAGAAGTTAGGCCCAGAACCTGAAGCACAGAGTACTAAAGGTATTGGTTATAGTGAATTCTTCCCTTACTTCAATGGGGAGATAGCGATAGAAGAAGCAATCGAACAAGTAAAACAAAATTCAAGACGTTATGCCAAGCGACAATTGACTTGGTTTAGAAATCGTTTAGATAATGTTCACTGGTATGATTTTGTAAAAAAACCTGAGGATATGGAACATTGTCTAGATGAAATAAAAAGTTTTTTAGAGGATGAATAGTATGGAGAGACCGATGGAAAAAGCCGTATTAGCGGCCGTACAGACCACAGAATCCGATACGCATTTTCAGTATTCCTTAGAAGAGTTAAAAAATCTTGTAGAGAATACAGGGGTAGAAGTAGTAGGAGAAGTCACGCAAAAAAGAGACTCGATTGATAATCGTACTCTGATTGGTAAAGGTAAAATACAAGAATTAAAACATTTAGTAGAAGAAACAGAAGCTTCTGCAGTTGTATTTAACCAAGAATTATCTCCCAGTCAAGTAAGAAATATTCAAAATGAAATTGATGTAAAAATTCTTGACCGTATTCAAGTTATATTAGATATTTTCGCTATTCGTGCGACAAGTAGAGAAGGTGGCCTACAGGTTCAGTTAGCTCAATTGAACTACTTGTTACCGCGTTTAGTGGGACATGGGATTAATATGTCGCGTTTAGGTGGTGGGATAGGTACACGTGGTCCGGGTGAAACGAAACTTGAGACCGATAGACGTCACATTAATCGTCAGATTAGCGATATTCGGAAAGAACTGAAGAAAGTAGAAGAACATCGTGATCGTATCCGTCAACAAAGAGACCGAACGAACTTATTTAGAATCGGTTTAATTGGTTATACGAACGCCGGCAAGTCAACCGTATTAAATGCGTTAACGAACAGTCAAACATATGAGAAAGATGAGTTGTTCGCGACTCTGGATCCAGTTACTCGGAAATTAGAGCTAGCGTCCGGTTTGCAAGTGACCTTAACGGATACGGTAGGGTTTATTCAAGATTTACCAACACAGTTAATTGAATCTTTCCAGTCGACATTAGAGGAATCAAAAGACGTAGACTTATTGCTGCATATTGTGGACGCTTCGGCACCGAATATGGAGAAACATCAAGATACGGTGTTGAACTTATTGAAGAACTTGGATATGGATAGCATTCCATTATTCACGGTTTACAATAAAAGAGATTTAGTGGAAGGGTCCTTTTATCCAACACTATTCCCGAATGTAATTGTCTCCGCAATAGATAATAAAGATCAAGAACTTCTATTAGATAAAATAGAAGATGCGGTGCAGAAAGAGTTGGAGCATTATTCAGTTAAAGTTCCATCTAATCGAGGAGACGTACTTGCCAAGTTAAATAACGAAACAATTATTTCATCTGAAGCATTTTTGGCAGATACTCAGGAGTACCTAGTGGAAGGGTATACTAAAAACAAACAATGGATAGACTTCCTATTTGGTAAGAATAGAGAGCAAGAACAATAGAAGGTGGTAAAGATGACGAATAAAAAGAACTTAATTAACTTAAGCGATTCAGCAAATCGTCCCAAAGAACAAGAGAAAAAGCCAACGGTTACTGCTGAAAAGAGAACGATTAAACCTTCTAAAGAAAAAAATAAAGGAACAAAAGATACGAAGGGTGAAATGAAATCCTTTCGTATGATTTCTAAGATAGAGCCACAAAAGAGACCAGGGCGTTATAATATCTTTATTAATGAAGAGTTCGCTTTTGGAGTGGATGAAGAAGTTTTATTACACTTTGAGTTAAAGAAGGGACTTCATATCGATGAAGCTTTGCAAAAGAAAATAGAGAGTGAAGAAACCTTTTACAAAGCTTATTCAAAAGTTTTGAATTACCTAAGTTACTCCATGCGTACAGAAAAGCAAATCAAAGATTATTTAGTGAAACATGAATTTAAACATTATACCGATCGTATGATTGAGAAATTAAATAAAATGCGATTAATCGATGATTTGATGTATGCAGAGAGTTATGTTCGTACAATGGCGAACGTGAACCAAAAAGGTCCTGGAAATATCATGCAAGAGCTAAAGATGAAAGGCGTCTCTGAAAATGATACTTTAGATGCCTTAGAACAATACACTGAAGAACAGCAATTAGAAAATGCCATTGACCTGGCTGAAAAGCAGTGGAATAAATCGAAAAACCGTTCTCAGTTTGAAAGTACGCAAAAAGTAAAGCAGTATCTTGTTGGGAAAGGGTATAGTTTCAAAATAGCGGATGAAGCGATAGGGAGTATTGATACTGAAAAAGACGAGGACGAGGAGTATCATGCCTTAGTCAAGCAAGCAGAGAAGGCATACAAACGTTACGCTCGTAAATACAAAGATTATGATTTGACTCAACGCTTAAGAGCTTTTTTATACTCGAAGGGATTTCCAAAAGAGTTAATTAATCGATACATCGATGAAAAGGAAGAATAAATTGTTTGAAATTGAATGGACTAGAGAAGAATTAAAAGAAAACTATCATATTGAAATGTGGCCAGAGGCTAAAATAAAGGACTTTAGAAAGGTCCTATTGACTTGGTATGATTCTCAAGAGGCTGATCACAATTTTCCATGGCGCGTAACGAACGATCCGTATAAAATTTGGATATCAGAAATTATGTTACAGCAAACGCGAACAGATACCGTGATTCCATATTTTGAGCGCTTCATGGAAGCATTCCCAGATGTGCATACTTTAGCGGATGCTCCTGAAGATAAAGTGTTAAAGTTATGGGAAGGTTTAGGCTATTACTCACGCGCCAGAAATATCAAAGAAGCAGCTATGCAGATTGTTTTACAGCATGGCGGGGTCTTTCCTAACGAACCGAAAGAAATTGAAAAATTAAAGGGAATTGGCCCATATACGACTGGGGCTATTAGCAGTATGGCCTTTAATTTACCGACACCAGCTATTGATGGTAACTTAATGCGTGTTTTAAGTCGTTTATTTGAGATAGATCTGGATATAGGTGTCGCTAAAAATCGCAAAGTATTTCAGACCGTTGCGAGATATTTAATTGATCCAGACCGACCAGGTGACTGGAATCAAGCCATGATGGATTTAGGACGTACAATTTGTACACCAAAAAACTATTTCCCAGAACAATCACCCGTTAAAGAATTTAATGCATCGTATATAAATGAAACTTGGCAAGAATATCCAGTTAAGAAACCCAAGAGCAAACCAAAGCCGGTAACGTATATTGCATTAATCTTAAAAAATGCAAAAGGCGAGTATTATATGGAACAACGTCCAGAAACAGGATTACTCGCGAATATGTGGACATTCCCTTTAATTCAAGTAGAAGATATTATTACGGATGGAACATGGAAGCCATTTAAGCCTGTTATTTTAGAAGCGATTGATGATGACGAAAAAAGCTTTATCGTCGATTATGTGAAAGAACAATATGGTTTAGAAATTCAACTAAATGATCAAACTTCAGGAGTGGTTGACCATGTTTTCAGTCACTTGAAATGGAGTATATCAATCTTTGAAGGAATAGTAACGCAAGAAGTAGAAGAGCGACTGCTAGATACCAACCACGCTTGGATGAGTGAAGATAACTTTGAAGAATATGTGTTTCCAACAGTTCAAAAAAAATTATGGGAATCCTATAATAAGCTCACGTTATTTTAGAAAATAAATGTAATCAAAAAGAACCTAAGAGTTAAGTAACAATGAATACTAATATCATACGCTGAGATTTTTATTTCAGTAGCTCTAATTCAATAAATAAACGATTCTCAAATTTCTAAAAACAACTATTCGTTCATTTCACAAGATTTATGTTACAATAATTGATGAGATTTATTTATAGTGAAATTTGATAAATAAAGAATGTTTGAGAGTTGGCTAATGATATGAAAAACAAACCAAGAGAGGGCGACTTCATTACAATCAGAAGCTATAAACATGATGGTAGCTTGCATCGTACATGGCGAGATACTATGGTGTTAAAGACAACAGAAAATGCTTTAATCGGCTGTAATGATCATACTCTCGTTATTGAGTCAGATGGTAGAAGATGGCGCACGAGGGAACCAGCATTAGTTTATTTTCATGAAAAATATTGGTTTAACATCGTAACAATGATCCGTCAGAAGGGTATTTCTTATTACTGCAATATGGCATCACCTTTTTTAATCGATGAAGAAGGTGCGAAGTATATTGATTATGATTTAGATGTTAAAATATTTCCGGATGGTGAAAAGCGATTATTAGATGTTGACGAGTATGAGATACATGGAAAGAAATATGGTTATCCAGATGAAATTGACGAAATTTTGAATGAGCAAGTGAAAGAACTTGTGAGTTGGATAGAAGAAGAACGTGGACCATTTTCTAAGGAATATGTAGACTTATGGTACAACCGTTATAAACAATTAACAGGAAAGTACCAATAGACAAATAAAGAACCGCAGACAATTACGAATGTCTGCGGTTCTTTTCTGTTATTTAATCATATTCATGTTCGATCGAATCACTTCGCTGATGTTTTACAAAGCTATTTGTTAATTTATTAAACTGTTGTAATCTCTTATCATATTCAAAAATCTTTGTCATAATTCGTAGAAGGTCGTTTCCTTTAGAAAAGTCGTATTCCATTGCTTCATCAGTCGATGCCTCTTGATAGAATGCTTCCAATAAACCTCGACGTAAGTCAGTTCGATACTTAATAAAGTTGACTTCTTCCGGTAAAATACGACCGTTCCATTTTAAGAGAATTTGTTCGTGAGCTGTCATCAATGTTTCCATACGTTCACGAATTAATGCCTGCAACTCCTGTGGTAAATGATTATAAGTACTTTCTGAACTGTGCAGGGTATTCGCTAATTCATAAAGTGTTTGATTAGCTCGTATAGATTGTCTGGATACAACTAAGAAACGTAACATAGAGTAATAACGAGAGCTAACAAACATTTTATAGACAGGATCCATCATGTATGTGTGAAATCTTTTAACCAATGATAGCTCGCCATTTAATTTTTTTAAATCCTCAGCCATAATAGGGAACTGTGCATTTTTCCTGAGCATCGAACGAATATATTTCATCGAATTATCTGTCAGTGAAGTTGTCGCTTCATAAAATTTAATATCATATTTTGGTGGTAAAACAAATGTATTGACCATAAAGGCAATAACTACTCCGACAAAAGTCCCAGCAACTCTCGTAAAAGCAGTTAACATAAGATTTGCGCCAGGAAATAACATAACGTTAATTAGAGTAAGCGCTGATAGACCAATCACATTATCTAATTTTAACTGATGTAAAATGGCTATTAATAAAGCAGTTGCTAATGAAATCATTACAGGTGTATCGCCTACGAAATTAACCACTAAGAATGCGATTAAACCACCAATAGTGTTGGCTACCACTCGATTTCGCGTTGTTATAAAAGTCTCTTGTACAGAAGGCTGCATAGAAAATATAACTGCAGCCGCCGTTAAACCAACACTATCACCCAGACCAATTAATGGTGGAAGAAGCATGGCGAGTAATACAGCAAGGGCTGTTTTAAATGTACGTGCACCGATTTTCAAAATAATCATTCTCTTTCCTTTTATCTGCTACTTGTCCTGTTTAAGACTAGTATAATTGATATCAACTCTATAATCTATTAATTCGAGATAGAAAAAAGTATAGCATGAAAAGAATTAAGACGGTACTATTATTTTAATTAATGATCATAATAATATATACTGAATGGGTAGAAGAGCTATAGAAGTATTGGAGGTTTAAAGATGAGTCGTAAAAATGGCAACAAATTATTAGGTGTAGGCGTTATAGTAGGGGTATTGACTGGAGCGGCAGCAGCCTATTTTTATGCACCACAAGATGGTAAGAGAACTAAGGCAATGTTAGCTAAACGATTTAATAATGTTACGCAGGAATCAATCATCAAAGTGCAAACGGCGTTAATACAATTAGAGCAGAAGTTAGAGGATAGATAAAGATTGGTGAGCTATATGAAAAACATGAAAGTAATTGCATTTTACTCTACCATATGTTAATATAATTTTTATAAGTTCTTTTGATTCATCCCTTTAAATCAGTTTTCTGATATGAGTTGATTTAAAGTGGTGACAGATCAACGACTTAATTAACGCATCGTTTCGCCGTGTCTAACACCGAAGCAATGCGTTCTTTTTTTACACAAAATTAAGTATCTAAAGGCAAATATTTGTTATAATATAGATAACTTATACAAGGATTTAGGAGGGGTCACCATGAGCAATTCTTTATTAAAAGAAAAAATACGAGAAAAAGCTTATGAAATTGGTATAGATAAGATTGGCTTTGCAAGTGCTGAACCTTTCTACGAATTAGAAGAATCGATCAAAGAACAGCATAGTAAAGGGCACCAATCAGGATTTGAACATAAGATTTTAGAAGAAAGAATTTATCCAGAAAAAATATTCGATAATCCCAAAACTATTATCTCAATAGCACTAGCTTATCCATCGACCATTAAAGATGAACCTAAACGAATTCGTGGTGAAAGAAGAGGCGAATTTGCTCGGGCGTCATGGGGTAGAGATTATCACTTTATTTTACGAGAAAGATTAAACGAATTAATTGATTTTATGCAGCGTGAAATTGACCCATCAGCCAAATTTAAACCAATGGTTGACACAGGTGAGTTAATTGATGTTGCAGTAGCTGCTCGAGCAGGCATTGGATTCATCGGTAAAAATGGTCTACTCATTACGAAAGAGTTTGGATCTTATGTTTATTTAGGAGAAATTATCACTGACATTGCTTTTGAACCCGATGAGTTAGTGGACTATGATTGTGGTGATTGTAGCCGTTGTATAACAGGATGTCCCACACAAGCTTTGTTAGGAAATGGTAAAATAAACGCTCAAAGGTGTTTATCCTACCAAACCCAAACAAAGGATTACATGCCTGAAGAATATCGCAAAAAAATGGGTCGTGTTATCTATGGATGTGATATTTGCCAGATAGTTTGTCCTTACAACCAAGGGGTCGATAATCATTTACATTGGGAAATGGAACCTGATTATAACAAGGTTCGACCAGAATTAGAGTCGATGTTGTCTCTTTCAAATAAAGAATTTAAAAACCAATTTGGTGATATGGCTGGGTCATGGAGAGGAAAGAAACCACTGCAAAGAAACTCGATTATTGCATTAGCCAACTATCGAGATAGAACTTCAGTGCCGACTTTATTGAAATTAATAGATACTGATCCACGTCCAATGATACGCGGGACTGCAGCTTGGGCTATAGCTAAAATAATGAGGCGAAATCCTAATGAAGAACTGATTACATTTTTAGAAATGGCATTGGAAAAAGAAACAGAACTAGAAACTATTTCAGAATTTGAACAAGCTATTGAAGAATTAAAACGAGAACTATACAAATATTAAAAAGATAAGGAAATAGATCATGAATCATATTGTATTATATAAACCACAAATTCCACCTAATACAGGAAACATCGCAAGAACATGTGCGGGGACAGATGCACACTTACACTTAATTTTGCCATTGGGTTTCAGTTTAGATGATAAACACCTGAAAAGAGCAGGTTTAGACTACTGGCAGGAGTTAAATATTACCTATCATCGTAATTTAAAATCATTTTTAGAATACGCAAAAGATGGGCAGCTTCATATCGTATCTAAATTTGCGCATAAAACATATTCCGAAGTTGATTATTCAGATACAAATGACGATCATTACTTTATATTCGGTAAAGAAACGACTGGTCTACCAGAGAAATTTATGCGTGAAAATGAAGATAAATGTATTCGCATACCAATGGATGATACGCATATTCGTTCATTGAATTTATCAAATACAGCAGCCATTATTATTTATGAAGCTCTTAGACAACAAAGTTTCAAAGGAATGGACTTAGTTAAACACTATGAAACGGATAAGTTAGATTAATTACTATAGGAGGAACAAATTGATGACAAATATGAATACAAATACCATTACCAAAAACGATATTTTAATTGAAGTTTTTAATGCTATTACACACGGAATAGGTACATTGTTATCTATAGTTGGTTTAATCTTATTAATTCATAAAGCTATTACAACGCCCGATGAATCAATTAGTGAGTTAGTATCTTATATCATTTATGGCTCAAGTCTAATCGTGTTATTTTTATCGTCTACGTTATATCATAGCTTTAGTTTTTCTAATTTTAAAGATACATTTCAAAAAATCGATCATGCGTCTATTTACTTACTGATTGCTGGGTCTTACACGCCTTATCTTATGTCTACGGTAGGAGGAACATTAGGGTATATATTTCTCGGTATCGTATGGTTAGCGGCTCTAGCCGGTATCATTTTTGAGGTTGTGTGGACGAATAAGTATCCAAAATTAAGTACTTATTTATATTTAGTTATGGGGTGGATGGGACTATTTTTAATTTATCCGTTATATTTACATTTTACGATTAGTGGAATAGTATTACTGTTTTTAGGTGGAGTATTCTACTCGTTAGGGACTTTCTTTTATCGTATGAAACATAACGGTTGGATGCACGTCATTTGGCATTTGTTTGTGATGGCGGGTGCGACTTTCATGTTCTTGAGTATTTACCTTTACGTATAAAAAATATAGAGCTCCGTTGCATGAATTCTAGAAATAGATCATACAACGGAGCTTTTTACGTTTAAAAGCTTCCATTATGTAAAAGAGTTTGCTATAATATAGACATATTTAGGCGAGGCTAAACAATTAATTAAAACGTGCTAAAGAAGGGTGATGAAAATGGTCGAATGGTTTATAGGTTTAAATCCTGTTGTTCAAGCTACATTAGCTGGGCTTTTTACATGGTTAATGACTGCTCTAGGATCGAGTGTTGTATTTTTATTTCATGAAGTAAACGAAAAGTTACTAGCAATTATGAATGCATTTGCAGCTGGTGTCATGGTTGCTGCAAGTTTTTGGTCATTATTAGCTCCATCGATTACATATGCTGAGATGGATGGCTATGGTTTCTGGTCGTTTGTACCAGCAGTTATTGGGTTCCTTATCGGAGGAGTATTTTTAAGAGTGGTTGATGGTGTTGTTCCACATATACACAAACGCGCATCTGGAAAAGAAGAAACTGAAGGTGTTCCATCCTCTCTATCATCAACGGCATTACTTTTCTTAGCCGTTACGATTCATAATATTCCTGAAGGTTTAGCAATTGGGGTAGCTTTTGGAGCGGTGAGTGGAGGAGCTTCTACAATTGCAAGTGCAGTAGTATTAGCTTTAGGTATTGGTTTGCAAAACTTTCCAGAAGGTGCAGCACTTTCGATGCCTATCCGAGCGGAAGGAAATACGAAACTACATGCTTTCAACATGGGACAATCTAGTGCTTTAGTTGAGATTATTTCAGCTACTTTAGGTGCTTTACTTGTTTCTCAAATGACTGTTATCTTACCTTACGCATTATCTTTTGCTGCAGGTGCAATGATTTTCGTGTGTATTGAGGAATTAATTCCTAACTCACAAAATAATGGTTATAGTGAAGCAGCAACGATGGCATTTATGATTGGATTTGCAATTATGATGACATTAGACGTAGCTCTAGGTTAAAAAATGAATAAATAAAAGGATCACCTGGACTTAATAAGTTGGGTGATCCTTTTTTGCTTATTTT
>DAIOTD010000002.1:48205-52286 GCA_036752205.1 Atopostipes sp. | reverse complement strand
ATAAGTTGGGTGATCCTTTTTTGCTTATTTTTAAATTACATTTCGTCTGGCGCTTCGACACCTAGTAGACGTAAATCTTCTTCTAACATTAATGCAACAGCGTAAACTAATGCCAAGCGACTATCTTTTTCAGGACCATCTTCTAATACACGAACATTTGCATAGAAACGGTTGAATGCTTGAGCCATGCTCAATGCATGTTTCGCAATAACGGAGGGTTCAAATTCACGATAAGCTCTTTCTAATACGCTGTTAAATGATTGAATTAATTTAACCACTGACCAGCTGTAAGAGTCACTTAACGTATAATCTTTTCCACCATCAAAATACGAAGCGTCAACTTCTGCTTTTTTCAGAATACTTAATGCACGTGCTCGAGTATATTGAACATAAGGACCTGTTTCACCTTCAAATTGGACAATATCATCTAAATTAAAGTTGAAGTTATTACGTCTATCATGCTGTAAGTCATGGAAGACTACTGCACCAACACCGACTTGCTCAGCAACTTCTTCTTTATTCGCTAGACCAGGATTTTTATCATTGATTTGGTTAGCCGCACGTTGAACAGCTTCATCAAGAACATCTTCTAGTAAAACAACTTTACCTCTACGAGTCGACATTTTCTCACCGTCAATTGAAATTAAACCAAAGGTAATATGATGAATGTCTTCTTCCCACTCATAACCCATTTTATTCAAAACAGCTTTTAATTGAGTGAAGTGGTATATTTGGTCTTGACCAACTACGTACAATGATTGTTTGAAATCATAGTTACGTTTTCTAAACAAGGCCGCAGCTAAGTCACGAGTAATGTATAATGTTGCGCCATCTTGTTTTTTAATGAGGGCAGGCTGTAGATCGGATTCATCTAATCGTACAACTTGGGCACCTTGGTCTTCAACTAATAAATTCTTTTCTTCGAGTAACTCTACGATTTCATCCATTTTGTCGTTATAGAATGACTCTCCGTTATAAGAATCAAATGTTACGCCAAGACGGTCATAAACCTTATTGAATTCGTTAAGAGATTCGTCTCGGAACCAACGCCATAATTCAGTGGCTTCTTCGTCACCAGCTTCAAGTTTTCTAAACCATTCACGACCAACATCCTCTAATTCAGGTTGCTCATCTAATACTTCGTGGAAATGAATATACAATTCGTTTAACTCAGCGATTGGATTCGCACGAACTTTATCTTCTTCTCCCCACATTTTATAAGCTGTGATTAATCGTCCAAATTGAGTACCCCAGTCACCCAAGTGATTGATACGAACGGGTTCAAATCCTAATTTTGAAACAATATTTGACAAAGCATTTCCAATTACTGTAGAGCGCAAGTGCCCCATAGACATTGGTTTTGCAATATTTGGAGATGACATGTCGATTGGAATATTCTTTCCTTCACCAACATTTGAGTTCCCATAAGTACTTGGACTTGAAATGATATCATTTAGTACTTGAGTACTGACAGTGTTCTTATCTAAATAAAAGTTTAAGTAGGGTCCGACTACGTTCACTTTCTCTACAACTTTTGATGAAAAATCTTCTGCGATCTCATTAGCGATTTCAGCAGGGTTCTTTCGGAATGCTTTAGCTAGGCGAAAAGTAGGAAAAGCTAAATCACCATGGTCTTCGTTTTTAGGATTTTCTAATAATTGATATATATCTTCGAGTGATAAATGTTCACTCAGTTGAGCGGATAAATCTTCTGCAATAATTTGTTTGTAATCCAACTCAAAACCTCCTCGTTTATTTACAGTGAATATAGTTGTAAGCACATAAATTCGCCATGATATTATAACAAATTCAATGTGTTTGAGCAAACTGAACTTAAGAATATCATAATAAAAAGACAAAGGAGTGAACCTCGCTTTGTCTTAAGTTAACTATAGTTATGACCAAACCCAACAGTGACCTTGTTCTCCAAGTAATGCGCTAGCTTCTTTAGGTCCGTTTGTATCAGCAGGGTATAAGTAAAGTGGGCTATCCGTTTCATCCCAAAGCTGACGGATGGTATCGATATATTTCCAAGAATAAGCCACTTCTTCCCAGTAAACAAAACTTGATTTATTACCTTGTAGAGCATTTAAAATTAATTTCTCATAATCGTCCGGTATATTGCCACTTACATCATACGTCAAAGTGCTAGAGACAAGATCAAAATTATAACCGATGACTTTGTTATTCAGCTTTAAAGAAACACCTTGTTCAGGTCCAATATGGATCGTAAGTATATTTTTATTTAACTCCTCATTTTGGTAAAGGCTTGAAGTTTTATCTTTAAACACAATATCAATACGGGTTTCCTTTGCTTTCATACGTTTACCAGTACGGATATAGATGGGGACACCTTCCCAAATTGCAGCTGTACTTTCAATTTTACCAGCGACAAAGGTCTCTGTTGTCGATGCATCTTTAACATTTTCTTCGGATAAATAATCTAAAATATTAGCATCCGTATCTGTATGAGTATATTGGGCACGGACAAAAGAATCATCTATATTATCTTTTGTGATGGGCTTTAAATTTTTTAATGCTTCAACTTTTTTTAATGCTATGTTATCTGCATTGTTCGATGACGGCTCATCCATATAAAGTAAACTGACAATTTGAAGGATATGATTTTGGACCATATCACGTAATGCACCGCTATTATCGTAATAACCACCACGTTCTTCCACACCAATATCTTCCGCCAATGTTACTTGCATGTTTGAAATGTGTTCTTTATTCCAAAGATGACTAAATGCTGGATTGCCAAATTTTAGTGGGAGTATAGTCTGTATCATGTCTTTACCTAGATAGTGGTCAATACGATAAATTTGCTCCTCGTCAAAAGATTTTAAAATATGGTTATTCAAAAGATTCGAATCTCTAAAGTTAGTTCCAAAAGGTTTTTCGATAATAACTCGGTTAAAGCCATTATCACTCACTAGTTTTTGATCTTTTAAGTGTGAAGTTATCGTACCAAATAGAGTGGGGGACATTGAGAGATAGAAAATACGATTCCCATCAATTTTGTATTCTGTATCCAACTCTTCAATCCGTTCTCTTAAAGTATGGTAATTATCCGTATCTTTAACATTATGGGATTGGTAACGGAAATGACTGGCGAATTTTTTAGCATCGTTATCATCTTTCTTAATTGAATCAATCGAGTCTAAAATGATTTCTTGATAGTATTCATCTGTCCATTCTCTACGAGCGGTACCAATGACAGCAAAATGATCACTTAAGAAATTATTTGTATAAAGTTTATATAGTGCAGGGTACAATTTGCGGTATGCTAAATCGCCGGTACCTCCAAATATTATAAATAGTGCTTTTTGACTATGAGACATATTATGCGACCTCTTTCTATAAACATGGATACATTTTACGTTGTATTTGCTCTTGAATCAACTTAATGTTACTAAAGTTTCAAATCAAAATATTTAAGTGGCGCTACCCCCCTGTCTTTGGTAGAATAAGGAGCGTAATCCAGATAGGAGAGAAAGACTAAATGAAGAACACATTTAAAGATTTTGATTTACAACCGTATTTATTAGAAGCAATAGAGGCTTTAGGGTTTACTGAACCAACTGATATTCAACAAGAAGTCATCACACATATAGGTGCAGGACTTGACATTATTGGTCAATCAAAAACCGGTTCAGGAAAAACACATGCTTTTTTATTACCGTTATTCAATCAATTAGTTGAAGATGCAAACGAAGTACAATTTATTGTCACAGCCCCAAGTCGTGAACTTGCAGAACAAATCTACCAAGATGCTATCCAGTTAGCTGAACATGCTTCATGGGATATTCAGGTTGCACGATATATTGGTGGTACCGATAAAAACAAGCAAATTGAAAGTTTGGGTCATTCTCAACCGGACATCGTAATTGGAACACCAGGACGTATCTCTGACCTAGTCAAATTGAATGTTCTAAAAACGCATACTGCTTATGCAATGGTTGTTGATGAGGCAGATATGACACTCGATTTAGGATTTATCGAAGAGGTTGACCTTGTAGCTGGAACAGTACCGAAAGAAAGCCAATTCTTGGTATTTTCTGCAACGATTCCACAAAAG
>DAIOTD010000002.1:26991-48105 GCA_036752205.1 Atopostipes sp. | reverse complement strand
CGAAACCTAGACTATCAATTTATTGTCGCAACCGACTTAGCGGCACGTGGAATTGATATCGAAGGTGTGTCTCACGTTATTAACGCTGAGATTCCGCAAGACTTATCCTACTTTGTTCACCGTGTAGGGCGTACTGGTAGAAATAACTTACCAGGAATAGCAATTACACTATACTCACCGGGAGAAGAAGAAGATATTGAAACAATTGAAAACACAGGCGTTAAATTTCAGACAAAACAACTTAAAAATGGTGAAGTTGTAAAAGCTCCTAGACGTCGTACAGAACGAAGACGACCAAACAAAAAAATGGAGTACGATGGTGAAATAGAAGGAATGGCACGTAAAGCTAAGAAAAACATTAAACCAGGCTACAAACGTAAATTACGTACGAAGCGTCGTGCGAAGAATGAAGTAAATAGACGTCAAGAACAACGTAAAAATAGAAAAAGCCGTTAATAACAAAATACACCCGACACATTAATTGTGTTAGGTGTATTTTTTTACAAATAAATTATAATTTTGAATCGAGTAACTTGTTTTTTAAGAGTTTGATGCTTCTATAGTAGACAAACATACTCATAATCAACAGTATCTCAAATTGAGAACTAATTGGAAAAATAAACGTATGAATCAAGTTTAGAATAATCGATAATGGAATAACGGCCAACAGAACAATCTTAAATGTTTGAGAAAGCTTAAGTTTTAACTGATTAAAGATTGAAATAACATTTGCAAATAATGTGATCGGCAGTAGTTCATATGTCAATAAGATGAATTGAATGATAAAAATACCAAGTATTGCAAGAAGCATTGCCGGTGTAGAAAATTCACCAATAGATGCAATTAAACTTTCGATATCTTCGGTTGTTATATTTTCAACTTCATCAAAACCTAAGTAAAAATCTTGACCGACAATATTTAAATACAGACCTTCTTGTAATAATGCTGTCGTAAGCGGTGCGCTTACACGATTCGTATTTTGTCGAATTGTTTCAATATCTATTCGGTTATCTGGATCAAAATAAAATAACAGACTATCTGTTTGATAGATATAACTTTCCGTTTCGCTACTAATTTTATTATCTTCTAAACTAAATGTTGGAATCGATGCTTTAACGTCATTGAAATCTTCACTAACGCCATTTAAAATAGGGATATATTGAAATAGTGAAATAAAGGTAAGTAAAGCGGATGTTAGTAACATAAGGTAGAAAGTGTGACGCTTTTTCATATTTCGACCAGTGTATATATATTTTGGATTTGTAAAAGCTGTTTTTAAGTAAGTAATCATTTTAGACTCCTAATCATTCGTTGATATAAATTAACTAAATCATAACATACTAGCTTTGATTATGATGTGAACACATTATGATAATTGTTTAAATTAAATAAAAAGTTGAAATTTAATGCGTTTTCATTAAAAATAGTTTAAACTGTATATCAGTTATTATACATAAATAAGTTCAAATAAGTAGGTGTTTATTATGGAGAGAAATAAAAATGTATTCAGAATGACTATCATAGCAATGTTAGTGGCTATATTAATTATTCAAACTTTTGTTCCGATGTTAGGTTATATCCCTTTAGGGCCCATTAATATAACGATTGTTCATATTACAGTTATTCTTGCCGCAATATTATTCGGTAAGAAAACTGGACTGATTATTGGAACTATTTGGGGCACTCTAAGTTTGATTAGAACGATAGTTCAATACTTACCAACAAACCAAATGTTCCTAAATCCACTAATTTCGGTATTACCGAGAGCGATTGTTGGTTGGTTAAGTGCTGTCGTTTTCGAGGCTTTAGATAAACGATTCACTGGTCACTGGAAATATTCAGTTACAGCATTTGTAGGAACGGCAACTAATACAGTTCTAGTACTAGGAGGAATATATCTATTCGCTGCAGATTTGTATGCAGAATTATTTGAAATGGATGTAGATCAAGTCTTTGGGGCACTGGTTGCGATTGTGACAACGAATGGTGTTATTGAAGTAGTGGCTAGCATGGTTATCTTACCACTTCTTGCTATACCACTAACAAAATTTTTAAAGGGTAGACATTCAGGAATTTAAATAGATTGATAGAGAGAGAGGAAAAGTTAATATCGTGGAACATAAAATAAAGACTTGTCGTGATACAATAGCGATACAGACACATCGAATATTACCACCTCATACAAACTTCTATGGTAATTTATTTGGTGGACAACTGTTATATTGGTTAGATAATGCTGCTTCTATATCGCAGACCAGATTTACAAATACACTAAGTATGACAGCCTCAATGGATAATACGAACTTTTTAAGACCATTGCCGGAAGGGAATTCCGTTTTTATTGAGAGTTATGTTACCGGGGCAGGAAAAACGAGTGTAGAAGTTTTTGCTAAGATTATCGGTGAAGATTTATTAAGTGGCGATCGTTATATTGCAGCCACCTCATTTTTAACGTTTGTTATTTTGACAGAAGATAAAGAAAGTTTCGTAATGCCAGAAATTATACCTGAGACTGACGAAGAAAAGTATATTTGTGCAGGGTACGAACAGCGTCAAGAATCTAGGTTATTACAAAGACAACTAGACAAGGAACTGCAATCAAAGTTAACGACGACTGAACCTTGGAATCACGAACGATCAGTATGATTCACAAGCAATATGTTGAAATAATGCGAAATATTTTACCCATTGTTTTTGATATGATAGAGTTATAGTTGAATAAGTAAGATGATTTTTAACACATACAAGGAGGATCTTATTCATGACATACAAATTACCAGACTTACCATACGCATATGATGCTTTAGAGCCACACATTGACGAAGAGACAATGAAATTACACCACGACAAGCATCACAACACATACGTTGAAGGTGTTAACAAAGCAATAGAAGGACACGAAGATTTACAAAAACTTTCAATTGAAGAGCTAGTTGCTAAACTAGACGAAGTGCCAGAAGATATTCGTACAGCAGTGCGTAATAGCGGTGGTGGACACGCAAATCACTCACTATTTTGGGAAATCATGTCACCAAATGGTGGCGGAGAGCCAACTGGAGAACTAGGAGATGCGATTACAGACGCATTTGGTAGCTTTGACGACTTCAAATCAGAAATCAAAACAGCTGGAACAGGCCAATTCGGTTCAGGTTGGGCTTGGTTAGTTGTAGACAATGGCGATTTAAAAGTGGTAAATACTCCAAATCAAGATTCGCCTTTAACAGATGGTAAAACGCCTATCTTTGGTGTTGATGTTTGGGAGCATGCATACTACCTAAACTACCAAAACAAGCGTGCTGACTACTTAGATGCATTCTGGAATGTAGTTAACTGGGATGAAGTAGCTAAACGTTATAACGACGCAAAATAATAGCTTAAACATTTTAGACTCCTTAAAGTCGAGTGCATATCTCGTACTTTAAGGAGTCTTTATTTATTAGGTAGATCATTCTAGATGGAACAACATTGTATTTATGAAGATAGTGTTATTTAATAGTGAAACACCGTGCATTCACTCAAATATTTTGTTAAACTAGCAGGTGATAAATTATCTGATACATGAAATTAAATGAGGTCTGAATATGGTTAATAAACATAAAAAAGAACAAGAAAAATCACATATTCCTTTTCGCTTGAATTTATTATTTTTTATTATATTCTTGTTGTTTGTATCTTTAGTCGTTCGCACAGGTTATTTGCAAATTATTAAAGGTGATGAGTTTAAGGCTGAAGTTGCTAGAACTGAAAGTACAATTATTCGTAAAAATGTCGCCCGAGGAGAAATCGTCGATAAAAATCTAAGGTATGTTGTAAAAAATGAAGCTAAGAATGCCATTGAATATGCTCGTGGAATGAATTCCACTGAAAATATGGCACAAGTTGCTTCGAACTTAGCTCGATTAATTGATATTCCACATACTACTCCATTTGAAGAAGATAGAAGTGATTTAAGTCTTCGGGATATGAGAGATTATTTTTATGCAAAAAATCCTGATTTGATGAGAGAAAAAGTGAAAAATCATTTAGAAGAAAATAATCTAAAAGCTTCTGAATTTTCCTACTCAGATCAAGTAAAGTTAATTACAGAAGCTGAATTATTACAGCTAGATGATCATGAATTAAAAGCTGCAGCCATTTTTACTAAGATGAATTCAGCCTATTCATTAAGTACAGCTACAATTAAAAATGATAATGTTACAACTGAGGAGATCGCCAAAGTAAACGAATATATGTTTTTACTACCAGGTGTCTCAACAACAACGGATTGGGTTAGAGTTTATCCAGAAGATGAAGTCCTAAGGTCCGTATTAGGTCGAGTATCAACAGAGGAGCAAGGCGTTCCAGAAGAGTCGTATAATGCTTATCTAGCTAGAGGCTACTCAAGAAATGACCGAGTAGGAATAAGTCAGATTGAAGCACAATACGAAGATATTTTACGTGGGAGTAAAACACGATCAATCGTCGAGACATCTAATCAAGGAGAAATTCTTAGTCAAGATGCCATTCATCCTGGAAATAAAGGAGATAATTTAGTCTTAACTATTGACATGGAGTTCCAAGAAAAAGTTGACCAAATCATACGTAACGCATATGATCAACGTATTGGTCTCAGTACTAGCGCTTACGCTGTTGCAATAGATCCTCGTAATGGTGATATTCTGGCAATGAGTGGAGTCAAAGAAAATGAAGAGGGTCAAATCGTTGATGGAACTTTAGATACCATCCAGTCTGCTTTCGAGATGGGGTCATCTGTAAAGGCCGCAACAGTATTGATGGGGTATATGGATGGTGTTATTTCCACTGAAAATAATACGATGATAGATGAACGTATTCGAATTAACGGAGATACAAACATCTCATCTGTATTTAACCGATTTGGTCGCCGATCAGTAAATGATATTACAGCTTTAAAATATTCTTCCAACGTATATATGTCCTATATAGCGATGCGTATGGGAGGACTATATAACTTCCAACAAAACCAACCATTAACTATTAATGGGGTAGAAACAACTGATAAAATGCGAACGTATTTCCGTCAATTTGGTCTCGGGAGCCCAACAGGTATTGATTTACCAAATGAGTCAATCGGACAAGCTACTGTTCCTGATGCACCAGGTAAAGCATTGTATTACACATTTGGTCAGTTTGACACATACACACCGATGCAACTGGCACAATATGCGTCAACTATTGCAAATGGAGGAACTCGCTTTGCTCCAAGACTTGTTTCAGAGATTAGAGGGCATAACCCCGACACGGGTGAAATAGGGCACTTAATTCAAGATGTTGAGCCAAAAATTATGAATACAATAGACGTTTCAGATGAAGCGATGAGCCGCGTTCAGACAGGACTACGTGAAGTTATTGATGGAGGTTATGGGTATGCCAATAGTATTTACGCAAATGCACCTTATGAAGCTGCTGGAAAAACAGGAACCGCTGAGGCAAACTATTGGGGTGGAAGAGGAAATCCTCGAAATGGTACAAAAGTGACGAATACGACATTTATCGGCTATGCACCTTTTGACAATCCAGAGATTGCTATTGCAGTTGTTATTCCATACTTACCAAGTTCAGATTACGGAACAATGAACATTCAAGTTAGTCGACAAATATTTGATGCGTACTTTGAAGTAGGAGATTTTGCGAAGAGTCATGAAGAAACTGAAGAATTAGACGGTACATTATTAACAAATGAAGATGATTTAGAAAATGAATAATCCAAATTGAAGATGGTACTTCTAATAAGAATGATAAATTCAGAAAATAAAAAAAGATGAGATATTATCTCATCTTTTTTATGAATAATTATTTCTTAGTCTCACGGTGTAACGTTTGTTTACGCTCACGTGGACAGTATTTCATCATTTCTAAACGTTGATCATTTGTTTGTCTGTTTTTTGTAGAAATGTAGTTTTGTTCACCACATTCTGTACATTCTAAAGTAATGTTTACGCGCATGCTATTCCCTCCAAATCAGAAAAGTTTATACCTACTATTTAGTAAGTACTTGCGATTAATAGAATAACACGACTTAGATAATTATTCTAGTATTTTTTACGAAATAATTAAATTCATATCAAAAATATGCTATAATTGTCTGTGATTGTTCGATAAAATTGAAGGAGAAATGCAATGAATCGAAATGATATCAACCGTTTGATGAAAGATTGGCGTTTAAATTGGCGACGTAAGCCCTTTGTGACTTATATTTTCTTATTTATAATCGGTGTTATGTATTTAATCATGACTATAGATGGTGGGAGTGAGAATATAGGAACCCTATTAAGATATGGGGCCAACTATAATTTATTCATTCTGGCAAATCAGTGGTGGCGATTAATTACTCCAGTATTTTTACATATTGGGACAACCCACCTTCTATTTAATGTCATCGTGATTTATTTTTTAGGCATTCAGATTGAAAATATTATCGGACACACTCGCTATTTTATCTTGTTATTTTTAAGTACTATGATGGGAAATGCCGCAAGTTTTGCAACGAGTCAGGCAATTTCAGCAGGGGCAAGTACTGCAATCTTTGGATTATTTGCGTCGACGCTCGTATTAGCGAAGTTTTACCCCTATCAAATGAGTATTCAACAATTATCTAAAAGCTATATTATACTGATAGTACTAAATATTGCTTTTGGATTATTTAATCCAGCAGTTGACAATGCTGGGCATATTGGTGGTTTAATCGGTGGGTATTTAGGAATGTACGCCATCTCAGCCCCAAATGCGTCGAATACCTCTAAGACTAAAAGAGTTCAATTAGGTGTATTATTTCTTTTAATCTTCATTGGATTAATTGCTATGGGTATAATCCGTACTCGTAGACAATTTCCATTTATATAAAATAAATTGTTTAGATTGGAGTTAGCTATGTTAGATAAAAAGGTTATAGGTATAGATTTAGGCGGAACAACTGCCAAGATTGGTATTTTAAGTCAAAGTGGAGACATCTTATCGAAGTGGGAATTATCGACAGATATCTCTGAAGAAGGAACAAAGATTGTTCCGAATATTATTCAATCGATTAAAGCTTATTTGGATTCTGAGAAATTATCTTCAGAAGATTTTTTAGGAATTGGGATGGGGACACCGGGAACGGTAAACCGTAAGAATGGTACAGTTATAGGAGCATTCAACTTAAATTGGAAAACATTACAACCTATTCGTGAACAATTTGAATCCAGTACGGGAATTCCATTTTTCTTAGATAATGATGCAAACGTTGCAGCATTAGGAGAGCAGTGGAAAGGTGCGGGGAATAATGAAACGAACGTATCTTTTATCACTTTAGGAACTGGTGTTGGTGGAGGTCTAGTAACGGATGGAACACTTATTCATGGTGCTGTTGACGCAGCCGGTGAAGTAGGACATATTACTGTAGAGCCCGGCGGATATGAATGTACATGTGGTAAAAAGGGTTGCCTAGAACAATATGCTTCTGCAACTGGTATTGTACGTTTAGCTCGAGATTTAGCTAAAGAATATTCTGAGGAATCAGATTTAAAAACTTTAGTCCTTAGCAATGATCCACTCGATTCCAAAGCAATCTTTGATGCTGCTAAAGCTGGAGATACATATGCAAATTTTGTAGTTGATCGATTTGCGTACTATTTAGGATTGGCCATGGGTAATATTGCTAATATATTGAATCCATCAACCATTGTACTGGGTGGGGGCGTATCGAAGGCTGGAGAATTTTTAGTAGAGAAGGTAAGCAAAGTTGTAGAAGAGTTTACTTTCCCAACAATTCGATCAGTTACTAAAATTAAGATAGCTGAGTTAGAAAACGATGCAGGAATGATAGGAGCAGCATCGTTAGTCATTAATGAATTAGAGAATAATTAATTTTATCGTAGAGGGGATTATATTTTTTTATGAATACATTACTAGATTTTATTAGAAATATGAGTGCATTCTCTAAGATTTTATGGGTAGGACTTATTGTTTGGGCAGTTTGGGAAATCGTTCAATATTATCGACGAAAAAAATCAGCAACAGCTTTAGATAATGAATCTTTTAACCAGAATTTGAGAAAAGTACAATTAATTGATATACGCGAGCGAGATGAATACAATGCGGGGCATATTTTAGGTGCACGAAACATTCCGTTATTTGAAATGAAACAAAGATATAAAGAGTTGCGTCGCGATACACCGATATATTTATATGAAGATGGAACTTATGGGGCGTATCGTGCAGCAATCATCCTTAAAAAACAAGGTTTTGAAGAGATATCTATCTTAAAAGATGGTTTTAAGAAATGGGATGGACGCATCAAACGAAATAAATCATTTGAAGATTAAATGATAAAAACTCTGGTATCACTTGAATTGCTAAGTGATTCACCAGAGTTTTTTATTTTATTTTAATTCACGAAGTTTCAATAAACCTTGATCGTTTAGATAAGCAATGATATTACCAGCTGTTTCTTCGATTGATTTATTCGCTACATTGATCATTTTACAATTTAGTTCGCTATAAAGTTTTTCAGCAAAATAAATTTCTGCTTCAATTCGATCGGTGTTTGAATAGAAAGTTTCTGGGTTCATTCCATATGCAATCATTCTTTCTTTACGAATCTCAGAGAGAATACTCACATCATTCGTTAAGCCAATGATACGTTTCGGATCTACTTCCCAGATCTCCTCCGGCAAGTCTGATTCCGGTACGAGTGGTAAGTTGGCCACTTTTAGGTTGTTGTTCGCTAAATAAATACTGAGAGGGGTTTTAGAGGTTCTAGAGATACCGAGGATGACGACATCCGCTTCTAAGAATCCTTTTGGCTCTTTTCCATCATCATGCTGTACTGCAAATTCTAGTGCTTCAATACGGTTAAAGTAATTTGAATCTAACCCTTGGTTTTTTCCACTAGATTGCGTCTTTGGTTTAATTTCGACTAATTTACTGATGCGTTTAACAATTGGAGTTAAAAGATCATAGCTATCATCACATATTCCTTCAACATTCTTGTCTAAGTATTGAGTCATTTCATTATTAGAAAATGTGTGTAGAATAATTGCGGGTATTTCTTCTTTTTTCAAGGCTGCAATAATATCATCGATTTCACTAATTTCAGAAATAAAGGTGTAATCTTTAACGATATAGTTTAAATTTGGAAATTGTGATAGCGCTGAACGGACAATGTTGACCGCTGATTGCCCAATAGCATCTGATACAATATATACAGCTAATTTAGTTGATAGAGGCATAATAAGTCCTTCCTTGTTCGATTATAATTTTCAAATTCATTATAGTTGAAACAGGACCTAAAATAAACAATGTATCTATCTCTTTTAATTCGAGTCGGTCTGACGTATACTATCATTGAAATAAGTGATAAATTAGGGTGATGAGGATGCCATTGTTTAAAGACGCATTAACTGTGTTGGAAAATAGTGAATTAAAGATGACTGAACGTAGAATTAGAATGTTAGAAGTTTTATATTCGGAAAATCGTTATTTGTCTGCAAAAGAAGTTAAAGATTTTTTAAGAGAGAATTATCCTGGAATTAGTCCAGATACTATTTATCGTAATTTACATTCTTTTTCTGAATTAGATATTTTAGAAGAAACAGAAATTTCTGGTGAAAAGTACTTTCGTGCTAGTTGTAGCTCTAAGGGACACCATCATCACTTTATTTGTTCAGAATGTGGATTTTCGATTGAACTAAAGAATTGTCCAGTGGCTTATTTTAAAGATCAAATAGGTAATGCTACAGTAACTTCGCACCGATTTGAACTTTTTGGTCTTTGTGAGGATTGTGCGGCAGCGTAAATCTTATAAGGATGATTTATAAGAATACAAAAAAAATTATAAAATTATTATGACTAAGTTCAATTATCTGATTGACGATAATTTTATTTTTGTATATAATAGTCTATGAACTGCTGATTGTAATGAATTGGCAGAAAACATTACAGTCCAAAGGCATTTATGCCTGAAGGATCAAGGGAATGCAGACAGTGAATAAGATTCTAATGTTGGAATGCCCTGAAATGACGAGGGGAGGGAAGAACGTTGACTAAAATGGATGTTAGAGAGGGAGAAAACCTCGAGGACGCTCTTCGTCGATTCAAACGTTCCGTATCACAAGCGGGTACATTAAGAGAAGCTCGTAAGAGAGAGCGTTATGAAAAACCAAGTGTTAAACGTAAGTTAAAGTCTGAAGAAGCTCGTAAGCGCGAAAAAATGAGCAAAAGACGCAAAAGAAGATAGTAATTTTAAGGAGCCCGACGAATCGTCTAACGATTGTTGGGCTTTCTTTTTACCAATCGATATTTTAGAGAGGAAGTTATCAATGAGAATATTAGACCAATTAAATGCAGACATGAAAACGGCTATGAAAGCAAAAGACCGTGAAAGTCTAACAACTATTCGCATGATTAAAGCATCGATTCAAAATGAAGAAATCAGTAAAGGTTCTGACTTAGATGCGGATGAGGAATTAGTGATTTTATCTCGTGAGAAAAAACAACGATTAGAATCATTAGAAGAGTTCAAAAAAGCGGGTCGTTCGGATTTAGTAGAGAAGTTAGAAACTGAAATTAAAATTGTCGATAAATACTTACCTGAACAACTATCTGATGATGAAGTTCGATTGATTGTACAAGAGATAATTGATGAAGTTGGCGCAGAATCAATGAAAGATATGGGAACTGTTATGAGTTCTGTTATGCCTAAGGTACAAGGAAGAGCTGACGGTGGAAAGATTAACGGATTCGTAAGAGAATTGCTATCAAATTAGCTTAGAGAAGAGTGAGGCTCAGTGCTTCACTCTTTTTACGCCCTATAAAGCCGTGTTGAGATGTGTTTCTTCATGGAATACGACATAAATATGTGATAAAATTCTAATACTACTGAATTATTATAAAGGAGTGTATGAGTTTTTGACCAACCAAAACAATCAATCCATTCGGACGATGCAATCGGATGAACTAGCTATGGCTATCTTTGGACCTCATAATAATAATTTAGCCATATTTGAATCTGAACTAAGTGTTTCTCTCAATACAAGAGGGAGACAATTAATAATCTCAGGTGAGGAAGAAGCTATTTTACTAGTCGGTGAAATTATTACACAACTAGAAATCTTAGCTAAAAAAGAAAATTCGATTCAATCGATGGATATAATCAATGCCATACGAATGGCTAAAAGTGGTCAGTTGGACCATTTTATCCGTATGTATGAACAAGAGATAACACGAGATTATAACGGAAAACCGATTCGTGTTAAAAATGTAGGACAAAGTAATTATGTTCAGTCCATTCGTAAAAATGATATCGTTTTTGGTGTTGGCCCTGCTGGTACAGGGAAAACATTTTTAGCTGTTGCAATGGCTGTTGCTGCTTTACGTAAGGGCGAAGTGAAACGAATCGTATTAACTCGACCAGCCGTTGAAGCAGGAGAAAATTTAGGATTCTTACCAGGTGATTTAAAAGAAAAAGTCGACCCCTACTTAAGACCATTATATGATTCTTTATATACGATATTAGGTGTGGAGCACACGACTCGTTTAATGGAGAGAGAAACGATTGAAATCGCACCTCTAGCATATATGCGAGGACGAACCTTGGATGATGCATTTGTTATTCTAGATGAAGCTCAAAACACAACAACTCAACAAATGAAGATGTTTTTAACCCGTTTAGGATTCGGTTCCAAAATGGTTGTGAACGGAGACGTGACACAGATTGATCTACCTAGAGGGACGAATAGTGGCTTAATTCAATCCAGTTCAGTCTTAAAAGATATTCCGGGTATTGGTTCAATTCGTTTCAGTTCAACTGACGTTATCCGTCATCCGTTAGTTTCAGCAGTCATCAGAGCTTATGAAAGTGATGGAGACTCTGAATAAACTGGATATAATTATCAAACGAAGTGGAAGTGAACGCAGTGGATATTGCAATTTATGATGAAACAGACCGTACTAATCAAAAACACATGGATTTAATCGAACAAGTTATTATTTCAGCGGCTAAAGAGTTAAAGCTAGAAGACAATTTTGAAGTGTCGATAACAATTGTCGATAATAATCGCATACATGAGATTAACAAAGAGTATCGTTCGATTGATCGACCGACAGATGTTATCAGCTTTGCCATTGAAGATAATGATGATGAATTCGAAATTTTCTTTGATGAGTTAGATGATGATATTGCTTTACCTCGATTGTTAGGTGATATTTTTATCTCAATGGATAAAGCAGAAGAACAAGCAGAAGAATTTGACCATTCAATTGAACGTGAAATTGGATTTTTAACGGTTCATGGTTTCCTTCACTTAAATGGTTACGATCATCAAACAGAAGAAGAAGAGAAAGAAATGTTTGCACTTCAGGACATCATATTGGAGGAGAATGGTCTTGAACGAAAGAAATAAAAAATCAAAGCCTAAAAAGAATCGGACATTTCTCAGTTCTTTTCGTTTTGCTTTTGAAGGTGTAAGAACTGTATTTCAAGAAGAACGTAACATGCGTAGTCATACATTTTCGACGTTAGCGATTATTATCTTATCTTTATTCTTAAATCTAAGTCTCAATGAATGGCTGTGGATATTACTACTCTGTTTCTTAGTGTTAGTCATGGAAGTTTGGAATACAGTTATTGAAAATGTTGTTGATTTGGCTAGTCCGGAATACCACCCACTAGCTAAGAAGGCAAAAGACATGGCAGCAGCAGCTGTTTTATTGACATCTGGTTTTTCAGTTGTTATTGGTGGACTGATTGTTGTCCCTAAATTATTACAATTATTTAACATAATATAAAAAACATAAATTTCAAAAGGAGTGTAGCATATGCCAAATGTGTCAGATAAATCATTAACAAAAATAGCAAATGATATGTTAGAAATGGCTTACGTACCATATTCTAAATTTCCAGTAGGTGCCGCATTATTAACAAAAGATGGAAAGATATTTTCAGGATGTAATATTGAGAATGCGTCCTATTCATTAACGAACTGTGCGGAACGTACAGCTATTTTTAAAGCCGTTTCTGAAGGGATTCGAGATTTCGAGAAACTAATCGTAACGGCCAATACAACTGGGCCGGTTTCACCTTGTGGAGCATGCCGTCAAGTGATTGCTGAGTTCTGTAAACCAGGAATGCCAGTTATTTTAACCAATATAACAGGAGATGTTTTCGAAACAACGGTTGCCGAATTACTACCTGGAGCATTTACAGAAAAGGATATGGATGCAGTAAAATGATGAATAATACAAATAAAGACTTTCATTCGGGTTTCGTCTCAATTGTTGGACGACCGAATGTTGGTAAATCAACGTTGTTAAATAATATTATAGGAGAAAAAATTGCGATTACGAGTGATAAAGCACAAACAACGCGTAACCAAATCCAAGGAATCTACACAACCAAAGAAGAGCAGATTGTCTTTATCGATACACCTGGGATTCACAAACCTAAACATGAATTAGGTCGATTTATGGTTCGTACAGCACTGAGTACGTTGAATGAAGTGGATATTATTCTGTTCATGGTGAACGTAAACGATAAAATGGGGCCTGGAGATCGTTTTATCATGGAAAAATTAGAAAACACTTCAACGCCTGTTTTCTTAGTTCTCAATCAAATTGATCGGATTCATCCAGATGAGTTATTGCCGATCATTGAATCGTATCAACAAGAGATGGAATTCACCGAAATTATTCCAGTTTCCGCTATTAATGGAAATAATGTGAATCGTTTGCTCGAAGTGATTTCAACATACTTAGAAAAAGGTCCGCAATATTATCCAACGGATCAAGTATCGGATCATCCAGAGTACTTTATCGTATCTGAATTTGTTCGTGAAAAAATATTAGAATTAACTCGTGAAGAAATTCCGCATTCAGTCGCAGTGGTGACTGAAAGTATGGAACGATCTGATGATGATATTATTGATGTTCGTGTCGTGATTAACGTTGAACGTAAAAGCCAAAAAGGTATTATTATCGGTAAAGGCGGTAAAATGCTGAAGGAAGTCGGTACGAAAGCTCGTAAAGATATTGAGCGTCTATTAGGTAGCCGGGTGTACTTAGAGTTGTTTGTTAAAGTAGAGGATGACTGGAGAGATACACCGAGAGACTTAAGTCGTTTTGGATACAAAAACGAAAATTACTAATCATTAGAATAGAGCAAGTTATCATTAAGGGTGTTTAAATGGCACAATTAGAAGAAGTAGAAGGTATTGTACTCTATAATCGAAAGCATCGTGAACGTGATTTTTTAGTTAAAATATTTACAGCACGTTATGGAAAAATTATGTTCTTTGTTCGCGGATCTAAGAAGCAAAGAAATGAATTAGTCCAGTCGATCCAACCATTTTCTAAAGCAACTTTTATAGCGGATGTAAGAGAGACAGGGCTTAGTTTTCTAAGAACTTCAAAGGACTTGGAGACATTTCGTGACCTACAAACAGATATTTTCAAAAATGCGTATGCGACCTATATTACAACATTATCGGATGCAGCTATTGACGATCATACGATAAATGTGAACATGTACCGATTAATTGAGAAAAGCCTGGAATTAATCGATGAAGGTTACGATCCACAAGTGATTGCAAACATTGTAGAAGTAAAATATCTATACGAATTTGGTGTGTCACCAAACTTTATGGCTTGTGGTGTGTGTGGTCAAACGGAAGGCATCTTCGATTTTTCAGATAAATTTCATGGCATAATATGTTCGCAACACTTCTTTGAAGATACAAGAAGATTACATGTCAATCCAAAAGCAATGCATCTAGTTCGCTTGTACTCTGTATTAGACCTAGAGAAGATTGGTGATGTATCGATTAAACCTGAAACACAATCTGAAATAAAAAGAATCATTGATTATCTTTATGATACATCTGTAGGTCTGAACTTAAAAAGCAAAAAATTCATTGATAACTTACATGAATGGGAAGATGCTTTGAAAAAAGAGGATTAGTTTTGGGAATTACTTAATTATATAATAAATAGAGGACAGCAACCGAATATCAGTTGCTGTTTCTTTTTTAGAAAATGGATCTTAGAAAGGAATTTTAGATTGGAATATAATTTTCAAATAAAAAATAAAAAACGTCTATTACTGTTCTTGGTCCTAGGACTGATTATATTAGCAGGCATTTCATATTATGTATTTTTACCTGCGCTTAACGTTGGAAGTATCGGTTTATGGATATTTGTCATTTTATTATTTGTAGGGCTAGGTATTATTCAAATTGTACTGGGTATTCCAGATAGAAAGTTCAGAAGTGGACTTATATCGATGGGGTTAGGTCTGTTACTATTCATCGTCATTATGGGTGGAATGTTCTTTAACTCTCCTGTATTTCGAGCAAAAGATTATGCTCAGTTGATAGAAGTCGAAGAAATGAATTTTGCGGAAGACTTTGTTGAAAATGACACATCTGGTATCCCATTAATGGATCGAGATACCGCAACCCGATTAGGGGACCGACAAATCGGTGGTGTATCTGAACTCGTGTCACAATTTGTGCCAGCATCTGATTATATTCAGATTAACATAGAAGATGTTCCTTATCGTGTGACTCCTCTACAATATGCTAGTTTCTTTAGATGGGTAAATAACCGCTCTGAAGGGGTACCTGGTTATATTCGAGTAAATATGGTATCTGGAAATGCTGAAATTATTGATGTTAAAGAAGGAATTAAATATAGTGATTCGGAACGGTTTGGACGGAATGTGAAACGTCATTTACGATTCTCATATCCAACTGCAATATTTGGTGAACCTTCTTTTGAGGTTGACGATGAAGGACATCCTTATTATGTAGCAACAACCTATAAGACACGTTTTTTCTTTAATTATAAAGAGCCCACAGGTGTTATCACATTAGATGCTGTAACAGGAGAGACTGTACGTTATGAATTAGATGAGAGCCCTCAATGGGTGGATCGAGTCTACAGTGCGGAATTAATTTTAAGTCAATTAGATGATTACGGGAAATATCAAGATGGGTATTGGAACTCACTGATTGGCCAACAAGGCGTTACGACAACAACTGACGGTTATAACTATCTATCCATTGAAGAAGATATCTTTATGTATACTGGTGTGACATCTGTAAACAGTGATGCTTCCAACATAGGGTTTTACTTAGTTAACCTTCGTACGAAAGAAGCGGAATATTTCCCTGTTGTTTCAGCGGATGAATTTTCAGCGATGGAATCAGCTGTCGGTTCCGTTCAGCAAATGCGTTACGAATCAACCTTCCCGATTTTAATTAACTTAGAAGGTCGTCCATATTATTTATCTTCACTAAAAGATGATTCAGGGTTAGTTCGATTATATGCGTTAGTAGACGCTCAAAATTATCAAACGGTTTATACTGATAGCCGTATCGATAATGTCATTGCGATGATGTATGAAGATTTAGGCATTGAATCAGATCTTGAAGTTGTTGAGGAAATTGAAAATGAAGAAGAGCTTATAGCTTTTTCTGGTCAAGTTTCTGAGATATCTCAAGCTGTAGTGTCAGGGGATACGATTTATTACTTCATGATTAATGGAGAAGTCTATAAAGCAAATATCAACTTGCACGATGACTTACCATTTGTAAATGAAGGTACAGTAATCGATGGATTTGCTGACGAAGCAAATAACATTGAAGAGATTACAACGATAGAAAGAAATACATCTTTAGAAGAATAAAACAGAAAAGAAGCAGTAACCATTTAATGAGGTTATTGCTTCTTTTTTTGTCAGAGGATTGAAAAATCAAGTAGAAGAGTGTATGATAGTAACGATTGATGGATAAGTAAATGATGTTCTATCATAAAGCGAGTTTGGGATAGTGAGAGCCGAACAGAAGAAATCATTGAAAGGCGCCATGATATGTAAAATGAATGAATTAAAAAGTGCTGCTATTTTTTGATGGCAGAAATAGGGTGGAACCGCGAGAACTCGTCCCTATACTGATGGATTACTGTCGGTATAGGAACGAGTTTTTTTGTCCTAAACCCATAATCTTTCGCACAGGATTTACACAAGGAGATTTATATTATATAAGGAGTGAACTATATGTCGAAGAAAGCTTTAACATTTCAAGAAATTATAACAACGCTACAAGCATTTTGGGCGGATCAGAACTGTTTATTAATGCAAGCATATGATACAGAAAAAGGGGCTGGAACTATGAGTCCTTATACATTCTTACGTTCTTTAGGACCTGAACCGTGGAATGCAGCATACGTAGAGCCTTCAAGACGACCAGGAGATGGCCGTTATGGAGACAATCCAAATCGTTTGTACCAGCATCATCAATTTCAAGTGGTTATGAAGCCATCACCTAAAAACATTCAAGAATTATATTTACAGAGTTTAGTTGCTTTAGGTATTGATCCAAAACAACACGACATTCGATTTGTAGAAGATAACTGGGAGAATCCTTCATTAGGTTGTGCAGGTCTAGGTTGGGAAGTTTGGCTAGATGGTATGGAAGTAACACAATTTACCTACTTCCAAGTAGTTGGTGGACTAGAAGTGGATTCTGTTACAGCAGAGCTAACTTATGGATTAGAACGTTTAGCCTCTTATATTCAAGACGTTGAAAGTGTCTATGATATCGAGTGGACTGAGGGCGTTAAATATGGAGAAATCTTTAAAGAGCCTGAATATGAACATTCAGTCTACACATTTGAAGAAAGTAATTTAGAGATGCTTTTTGAATTACTCGATACCTATGAAAAAGAAGCGATTAAGTTAATTGATAAAGGGTTAGTACACCCTGGTTATGACTACGTTTTAAAATGTAGCCATATCTTTAACCTGATTGATGCACGGGGAGCTGTTTCTGCTACAGACCGCCCAGCGTACTTAGGGCGTATCCGTTCGATGGCACGCAATATTGCGAAATCATTTTTAAATGAACGTGCTAAATTAGATTTCCCGTTATTAAAAGAGGAAACAGATAAATGGGTCGAGAAATATCAATTAGAAGCGGAGGCGAAGTAAATGACACATACATTCTTATTAGAAGTTGGGTTAGAGGATATGCCAGCTCACGTTATTGTTAGTGCGGAAAACCAACTAAAAGAGCAAACTAAAAAGCTCTTACAAGAAGCTGATTTATCTTTTGGTGAAGTGTCGAGTTTTTCTACACCACGTCGATTTACTGTTAAAGTAGAAGGTTTAGAAGAAAAACAACCAGATAAAAACTTAACTGTACGAGGACCGGCTCAGCGTATCGCTCAAGATGCGGATGGCAACTGGACGAAAGCAGCGATTGGTTTTTCAAAAGGACAAGGTGGCTCAGTTGACGATTTAGTGATTAAGGATGAAGATGGGGAGCCTTATGTTTACATTGAAAAATTTATCCCGGGTCAACCAGCTTTAGATATTCTTAAAAATCTTGATAAAGTCGTTGAAAAAATTGAATTTCCTAAAAATATGAAGTGGGGCACAACAAATTATCAATACGTTCGTCCAATACACTGGCTGATTGCTTTACTTGATAATGAAATTGTTCCATTTGAAGTATTTGAAGTAAAAACAGGGAAAGAAACTCAAGGGCATCGCTTCTTAGGAAACCCTGTAACGATTAATCATCCGGATGAATACGAAGAGAAGTTGGAAAAAGAATTCGTTATTTCAAAACGTGCCAAACGACAAGAAATGATTCTAAAGCAGTTAGAAGATTTATGTGGAGAGAACGATTGGTTAGTGCCTTCAAACTATACAGACTTATTGGATGAAGTGACTGACTTAGTTGAATATCCAACAGTGTTTTATGGTTCATTTGACTCTGCTTACTTAGATGTTCCGGAATCTGTCTTAGTAACGTCTATGATTGATCATCAACGATACTTCCCAGTAAGAGCAAATGATAAGTCGGAAAAACTGCTACCTTACTTCATTTCTGTTAGAAACGGTAATGCTGAGCATATTGAAAATGTTGCCAAAGGGAATGAAAAAGTATTATCAGCTCGTTTAGCGGATGCTAAATTCTTCTACGATGAAGATCAAAAATTTTCCATTGATGATTTTAATGAGAAACTTAAACGTGTTGTTTACCATGACAAGTTAGGTACGATTTATGAAAAGCAAGAACGAGCATCTAAGATGGTAGAAACGATTAGTCAATACTTTAACCTGTCAGCGGATGAAATCAAACAATTAAAACGTGTTACATCGATTTATAAATATGACTTAGTGACTCAAGTGGTAGATGAATTACCGACACTACAAGGTTATATTGGGGAATTATATGCGTCGGATCGAGGCGAAGATGTTGCGGTAGCGAAAGCTATAGGAGAACAATACCTGCCGTTATCTGTAACGGATGCGTTACCATCAACTAAGCTAGGGAAATTCATTGCCTTAATCGATAAACTAGATTCACTCATTCAATTCTTTTCTGTAGGACTCATTCCAACTGGTTCAAATGATCCTTACGCTTTGAGAAGACAAGCAATCGGAGTGGTTCGTTTATTATTAGATTTAGACCATACAGGGGTTGAGCTAGATAACTTTATCAATGATTTATTTGAGTCAGTCGGTATGCCGAAAGAACGTGAAGAAGAACTAGCGTCTAATAAAAAAGCACTACTGTCGTTTTTAGTTGATCGTTTAGAACAAATTATGCAATCTGAATACAATATTGCACACGATGTGCGAAAAGCTGCACTTGGTTCAACCCAACATAATTTAAAGTGGATGTTAGAAGTTGCTTTAGAGTTAAAAGAACAAACAGAATCAGAACACTTTAAAGAAACAGTTGAGTCGATTACCCGTGTATTGAATATGACAAAGAAACATAATCTTTCTGGAAACGTCGATAAAGATAAGTTAGAAACAGAATCTGAAATAGCATTAGCGAATCAGGTTATGGTCTTACAAAATGCTTCAGATGAACATTTGGATGTAGCTGAACAATTTAAAATATTAATCCAAATTAGCCCGTACATTTCAGATTTCTTCAATCATAATATGATTATGGTAGAAGACGAAGCTGTGAAAGAGAATCGATTAAACTTGTTAGGCCAAATTGCAAATTTTGCAAGAGTGTTTGCTGACTTTAGTCAACTCGTCATTTAATCAATCAATAGGAAAATCACTTAGGTAGAACTTAAGTGGTTTTTCTTTTTTAATGAAATAAATCATCATTTTTGGTATAATACATCGATAGAAACTATAAGGTTGTAAAGGACTGAATGATTTGTTTAAAAAACAATTTTTCCCAGAGTCAACAATTAAATCCTTAGCTACGAATCAAACTATTTATGATAAGGGTTTAGCGATCTTTAATACGAATCAAGTCAGAGATTTGAAGTTAAATGAAAGTAATCGATCGGTTGAGTTTACGGTCTATGATGAACAGTTAAAGTGCAAAACCTATTTTAGCTTTATGGAAAATGGTTTAGCTCAAAAGTATTCGTGCGATTGTCCAGCCTTTCAAAAACAATCCGGAGCATGTCGACATGTCATAGCGAGCATGCTTTATTTGAATACCATTAATCAAGACTCTTTTAATGTATTAAATACAAAGCAAATTGTTGGGACAGATACACCGAGCGGGAAGTTACAAGTTTTACACAAGAACCGCCAAGTATTAACCAATTTATTTGAAGATGCTAAACGCAATATACAGCTTCAAACAACTTCCATTAATAAAGAAGCACTGCAATTTGAATTTGTATTGAACATGTATGAGATGCAGTCTTATTATGAATATGAACTGTATTTAAAAGTTGGAGAAGAACATTTATATGTCGTAAAAGATATTGTAGATGTGATTTATAACCTGCTTGAAGGAAACAGCTATACTTTTGGTAAGCTTTTAACATATACACCAGACGAACATACTATTTTACCTGAAGATCGAAAGCTACTTGCCTATATCTATGAGATTGGGAAAGTTCAACAAGAAACCCTAAATATGGCTTACGGACAATATACAGCGAACACAACAGGTTCAATTTCGATACCTGCTAAACATATTCCAGAGTTACTGAAGCGAATTTCAGTCGTCGATGGTGGTTTTGTTCGAATTGCTCCACCGCCTAAATTACTAAGCTCAATCAATCAATTAGAGAGCCCAGAAGTTGTAAATAAAGGTGAGAAAATCCCATTAACATTTGAAATTACAG
>DAIOTD010000002.1:5347-26891 GCA_036752205.1 Atopostipes sp. | reverse complement strand
AGTCAGATAGAAGAGAAGATAAAAAAAGTTCCCTTAAAACCTGAAATATTTATTGATTATGACCATCAAAAGCTAAAAATCAGACCTGTTTTCAAATACGGCAACACAACGATTTATCCACTAGAAGCAGGTAGTAATGAAATTGATACAGAGGCTGCTGATAGTTCAGGGATGTTTATTCGGGATGTTTACAAAGAGCAAGATACACTAAATGTTCTTTCACACTATTTCGGTCGCAATAAAGTTGTGGAAGGGAATTATATCCTGGAATCAATCGATGATATCAGTATCTTTATTTATGATTCATTAACTGAACTAAGTGAATGGTTAGCTGTATATTTATCAAAAGATGCACAAAATATTATTTATGAACATGATGCATCTCCAGGACTATCGATTGAAATGAACAAGACTTCAAACTTATTAGATATTCGCTTTGAAGTCGCTGAAGTCGCTGAAAATGAACTTCCACGTTTAATCAATCAATTACAAAAATCTGAAGATCGATTTTTCCGCTTAGATTCAGGAAAGATAATTGATTTAAAGAATGAAAAATTTCAAGAGTTCTCTGAAACGGTTCAAAAGATGGAGCTTCGTGATGATGAGATAGCTCAGGAAACGTCACTTTCATTATTTAGAGGGTTAACACTTGGTGAAAATCAAAATGTGCAGTTAGGTGAAGAATTCGCTGAATTTGTGAAGGATCTAAAAGAACCAGACAACTTAGATTTTACGATACCGGATAACTTGCAAGCGTCATTAAGACCGTATCAAGAAACGGGTGTGAAATGGCTAGGAATGCTTGATTATTATGGTTTAAGTGGTGTTTTAGCTGATGATATGGGGTTAGGAAAGACCATTCAAGCAATTACCTTTATCTTATCTAAGATTGAAAGAATAAATGGAAAGTATTTAATATTAAGCCCTTCAAGTGTTATTTATAACTGGGAGAGAGAATTCGAGAAATTTGCTCCTTCAATAAATACCGCGATTATTAGTGGGTCAATTGAGGAAAGAGAACAGCAAATAGCACATGCATTGAATAATGAAGATATTGATGTGTTAATTACAAGTTACCCACTCATCCAACGTGATATTGACTATTATGGGGATTATACTTTTCAAACAATTATTATGGACGAATCACAAAACGTTAAGAATGACGCAACGAAAACGACGAAAGCTGTAAGAAGATTAAAATCAAATACTGTTTTCGCCTTATCGGGTACACCAATTGAGAATAACTTGAATGAATTATGGTCATTGTTTTCGATTATTTTACCTGGTTTGTTTCTATCGAAGAAATCTTTTAACGAAATGTCTGAGGAGAGAATTGCTGAAAAGATTAAGCCATTCATACTAAGACGTATGAAAGAGGATGTATTAGAAGACTTACCACCGAAAACGGAAACGATAGAATACATTGAACTCTCTAAAGAACAAAAGCTACTTTACCAAACACAATTATCACTTATTCGTTCTGACGTTGAGAATCTTATCGAAGACGAAGCTTTTGAACAAAATAGAATGCGTGTACTCGCAGGAATGACTCGATTAAGACAAATCTGTTGTGATCCTCGTTTAATCGATGAAGATTTTGATGGTGGATCGGCGAAGCTTGAAAGACTGATGGAGTATTTAGAAGAAGCCCGTAAAAACAAAAAGAGAGTTGTCTTATTTTCTCAATTTACAAGTATGTTAAGTATTATTCGGGATATTTTAGATAAGGATGGTATTGATTATCATTATTTAGATGGCAGTACGCCTAAGAAAGATCGCTTCGAGTTAACAACGAAATTTAACGAAGGAGAGAAAGATCTATTCTTAGTATCCCTTAGAGCAGGTGGTACTGGACTTAACCTTACAGGTGGAGACACTGTTATCTTATATGACTCATGGTGGAATCCGGCAATTGAAGATCAAGCAGCGGACAGAGTTCACCGTTTTGGTCAGAAAAAACCTGTACAAGTTATCCGTTTAATCACTCAAGGTACCATTGAAGAAGGTATTAATGAATTACAAGAACAAAAACGTGAACTAATCGATAGTGTTATTCGTACGAATGACGATAAAAATATTGGAGCACTTACAAAAGAAGATATTTTAGGTTTATTAACGAATATTTAACGATAAAATCGCTAGAAGAAGCCAAAAGTTGACTTTTGACCTGTAGATGTTATACTAACTATCGTATTAAAATGGGTTAATAGTGCACAGATGAACATTATATAAATAAAAAGAGGTGAGCATTATGGTTCGAATTCCTGAAGCGACAGTCGAAGAAATCAGGCAGAGCACAGATATTGTTGATGTAATTTCACAATATCTACAGCTTAAAAAGTCGGGACAAAACCATTTTGCTCATTGTCCATTTCATGAGGATAAAACACCATCTTTTTCTGTGAATAGTCAAAAACAAATTTTTTATTGTTTTAGTTGTGGAACGGGTGGAAATGTTTTTAATTTCTTACGTGAAATGGAAGGTTTGAGTTATCCAGAAGCGATTGTACGAACGGCAGAATTAACACATTATCCATTAGATCAAAACATGGTCACTCAAGTGTTAAATCAAAGTGATCAGTTTGAAGACTCAACTACTGGTAAATTGTACTCAATTAATAAGTTGGCTAAAAGATTTTATCATCATATTTTGATGAATACTCAAATTGGAAAGCCCGCTTTAGATTATTTATTGGATAGAGGTCTGGATAGAGAAACATTAGTCGAGTTTGAACTCGGTTTTTCACCACCTCAAAGAAATGCACTGTCTTTATATCTCACGACACAAGAGGATGCCTCTTTTGAAGCGGAAGTATATGAACAGTCTGGTTTATTTTCAGCTAATAATAATCCGACTCAAAATGAGTTTTTAGATCGATTTACTAACCGAATCATGTTTCCAATACAGAACGAGCGTGGACACGTTATTGGGTTTTCGGGTCGAATCTTTCAGACACCAGGGGATGAAGCGTTTCAGACAGCTAAATATCTAAATACACCAGAAACGACATTATTCAATAAAAGTGCCATCATTTATAACTTTGATAAAGCTAAATCGGCTATTCGACGTGAAAATGAAGCAGTTATCTTTGAAGGATATATGGATGTTATTTCAGCCTGGCAGGCGGGTGTAAAAAATGGGATAGCTTCAATGGGAACGAGTCTGACAGATGATCAGATAAAAGCCATAGACCGCTTTACCGATCATATTGTACTGGCATTTGATGGAGATGATGCTGGGTTTGAGGCAATCCATCGCTCTGCTAGTTACATTTCGAATAACACACATTTTGATTTAGATGTGGTTTCTTTTCCAAGAGGCATGGATCCAGATGATTATATTCAAAAAAATGGTGCACAAGCTTTTAAGGAGTTTCTAAAAAACGGTCGAGATACCTATATGAGCTTCTTAATGCAGTTTCATCGGCGTAATAAAAATTTAGCGAACGAATCTGACCAGATTGAATACATTGATAAAGTATTAATAGAGCTGGTAAATGTTGATTCATTTGTAGAGCGCGAAATATATATCAATCAGTTATCTGAAGAGTTTAATCTGTCAACAGACACGTTAAAATCTCAATTTGAAACAGTCATCAGTCAAGCTCAACAAAAACAGATGACGGACTTAAGACAACAACAACAAGTAGCTAAATATGATGCTCCAACCCTCGATATTCAACACGAAAATAAAAAGAAGCTCACTTTAGTCGAACAGGCTGAAAGAATGCTTTTAAACCGATTGTTTTATCATGAAGAAGCATGGTTTATGTTAAACAAATCGAGTTCAGATTTTTATTTTATGAGTGAAGATCATCAACTAATTTATATATTATTTAGCTCTTATCGAGAAAATGATTTAGATAGTACCGATATAGAAGGATTTTTAGATTACTTACAAGAAGATCATCTCAAACGTAAAGTCGCTGAGATATTCTTAATCGAACTCGGTGACTTAACTGAATCAGAAATCAATGACTATGTGAACGTGATTCAAAATGTATCGCCTGTTAAAGAAACCCTCGCTCGAAAAACAGAAGAATTAAGAGAAGCTCAACGGTTAGGGAATACAAGTATGCAACAAACACTAGTGATTGAAATTATTAATCTCAATAAGAAATTAAAAAATAATCAAAAATAGTATTTAAAGTACCAATCGAAATCATAACTAATGGGAGGCAATAATCTTATGGCTAAAACTCCAGAAGCAAAAAAAGATTATAAAACGGCACTTAAGGAACTGGTTGACGAAACTAAGTTTTTAGGAAACGATACTGTTTCTTATATTGAATTAAGTGATAAATTAGCGAAGCCGTATCAGTTAGATGAAAAAGCTATGGATAAATTGATTCAAAAACTTGAAGATGAAGGTATTGGTGTCGTAGATGAAGACGGTGATCCTTTAGCAAAACAAGTCCAAGAAGAAGAAGTTGTTGTAGAGGAAGCACGCAGCGACCAGTTAGTTGCGCCACCAGGGGTAAAAATTAACGACCCTGTGCGTATGTATCTAAAGGAAATTGGACGTGTAGACTTACTATCTGCTGATGAAGAAGTTGAATTAGCAAAACGTATTGAAGCAGGAGATAACGCTGCTAAAGATGAACTAGCAAGTGCTAACTTACGTTTAGTTGTTTCAATCGCAAAAAGATATGTCGGTCGTGGAATGAGTTTCTTAGATTTAATCCAAGAAGGTAATATGGGATTAATGAAAGCCGTAACGAAATTCGATTATAAAAAAGGGTTCAAGTTTTCAACTTATGCTACTTGGTGGATTCGTCAAGCAATTACACGTGCTATTGCTGACCAAGCCCGTACAATCCGAATTCCAGTGCACATGGTCGAGACAATTAATAAATTAGTCCGTGTTCAACGTTCACTGTTACAAGATTTAGGACGTGAGCCTACACCAGAAGAAATTGGTGCTGAGATGGACTTGCCAACGGATAAAGTAAGAAATATTATTAATATTTCTCAAGACCCTGTGTCGTTAGAAACACCAATTGGTGAAGAAAACGATTCGCATTTAGGAGACTTTATCGAAGATGGAGAAGCACTTGATCCTGAAGATAATGCTTCATATCAGATGCTTAGAACAGAATTAGAAGATGTTCTTGAAACATTGACTGATAGAGAAGAGAACGTCTTACGTCTACGCTTTGGATTAGATGATGGTCGTAATCGTACATTAGAGGAAGTCGGTAAAGTATTTGGCGTTACGCGTGAGCGTATCCGTCAAATCGAAGCGAAAGCTCTTCGTAAGTTACGCCACCCAAGTCGTTCAAAACAATTAAAAGACTTCTTAGAGTAAAAAACAATGACGGTTTAGAGTGTTCGTTTTTTACACTCTAAATTGTACATAATACGAGTAAATAATTTTAGTGATTATTTATTTGTAAAGGTTCTTTGCATTACAGAACTTTATTTGGTATAATGTTCCTTGGTTTATTCAGACATGCTTACATGAAACTGAATGATATGAATTAAATAATTGAGTGGAAGGTGAATTTTATGAAAATTTTAGCGGAAAAACGCACAACAACAGGTACATCTGCTTCTAAGAAAGCACGTGCAGCTGGTAAATTACCCGCAGTAATTTACGGAAGTTCAGTTGAATCTTTACCTGTACTAGTAGATTTAAAAGAATTCGAAGACACAATTCGTGCAGTAGGGGCGAACGGAGTTTTCAGTTTAGATATTGATGGAGAAGTATACAAAGTATTCGTTAAGGATACAGCTTCATATGCTTTAACTCCAAAACTATATCACATTGACTTACAAGCATTTACAGCTGGAGAGAAAGTAACAATGACTATCCCTGTATATGTAGTAGGCGAAGAAAACATTCAAGAAGGTAACGTTTCACAATCAATTTCTGAAATTGATATTGAAATCGCACCAGAAGATGCACCAACAAGCTTTGATATTGACGTATCGTCATTAGAAATCGGAGACAGTGTTGCGGTATCGGATATTGAATTACCTGAAGGTGCTGAGTTATTATCAGAAGAAGACTTAACAGTTCTATCTGTACTAGCACCAGAAGATATTTCTGAAGATTTAGAGCCAACTGAAGGAGCAGCAGACATGCCTGAACCTGAAGTAATCGGTGCTGACGAAGAAGACGAAGAATAATTTAGATTTTAAACCTTTGCATTACAAAAAGTATTCTTTTTGTCGTGTGAAGGTTTTTTTATTTTAATTAGAGAGTGAGGTATTCACTTGGAAACAATAAAATTATCCAAACGCTTAAAAGAAGCGGCCAACTATACAATTCATGGTCAACCGATAGCTGATATCGGATCGGATCATGCATACCTACCAATATATATTATTCGAAGTGGGATGACACAACGTGCAATTGCTGGTGAGGTTGTCGAAGGTCCATATAAAAATGCTGTAGAGACGGTTAAAGAGCATGACCTAGTAGAAGCTATCGATGTGCGTCTCGGTGATGGATTACATGTTTTAAAGCTGAAGGAGAATATAGGGACAATATTCATTTGTGGGATGGGGGGGCTACTGATTTCAGAGATATTGGCTGAAGGTCTAACGAACTCTCGTTTACCGATGAATGCTCGTTTAGTTCTGCAGCCAAACAACAATGAAAAAGCATTACGAGAATTTTTAGCAAATCAATCCTATAAAATTATTGAAGAGAATATTGTTGAAGATAAAGGGAAACTGTATGAAATCATTGTTGCTGAATATACAGATGTCGGGTTTTCTTACACAGAAGATGAGTTAACTTTTGGTCCCAAATTAATGCGTTCTCAAAATAACACTTTTCAAAAAAAATGGCTAACAGAACTAGCAAATAGCAAAGCGATACTAAATAATTTGAAAGACACTCAAAATTATGAAAAAATAGAGTTGTTTAAAAAAACAATTAATCAAATTGAAAAGGTGATTTTATGACAACTGTCAGGGATATTACAAGTCGCATAGAGCAATTTGCTCCAAAAAATCTTGCTGAAGAGTGGGATCCTATTGGATTGTCTTTTGGATCTTTTGATAATAAAGTAAATAAGGTCTTAGTAGCGCTAGATTTTGATAAAAATACTTTAAAAGAGGCAAAAGAAAAAGATGTTGACCTCATCTTTACACACCATCCGGCTATTTTTAGTGCCCTTAAGACCTTAAATAGTCATGATTCTAGACGAAGCGAATATTTAGAACTGATTCGTTCAGACATCGCTTTATATTCAGCTCATACGAATATTGACTCGGCTGAAAACGGAATGAATGATTGGCTAGCGAAAGCAATCGATTTGAAAGAACCTTATGATATTTTAGAAACTGGCTATCAATCAGAGTTAAAATTATTAGCCCTTTATACACCTCTAGAAGATGCGGAACGTATGCGCGATGTTTTACATTCTGTAGGAGCCGGCCAAGTTGGGGACTATAGTAATGTATCGTACACAGCTACAGGTATGGGGCGTTTTAAGCCCGAATCAAATGCAAGCCCGACAATTGGTGAAGAGGGCAAAACTGAAGAAGTTAAAGAAGAAAGAGTAGAGATGTTATTTCCACCCCATCTTTTAGGGCGAATATTGGAAGCAATCTACAAGAATCATCCATACGAGGAACCTGTCTACCATATTTTAGATATCGGGAAAAAAGATAAAGACTATGGTCTAGGTCGTCTCGGAGAGTTTGAAGATGCAATAACTCTTGAAGAGGCGATAATTAAAGTAAAAAAAGCTTTTAATTTAGAAAAAGTCCGCTCCGCTAATATAGAGCTAGATCATAAAATTAAGAAAGTGGCTATATTAGGTGGTTCGGGCGAAAAGTATTATAAGCAAGCTCTAAGTAAACAAGCTGATTTATATGTGACAGGTGATATTTCTTATCATGGTGCTCAAGATATGATTCGTGACGGGTTACCTTTTATCGATGCAGGTCATTTCATTGAAAATATATTCACTGAAAAAATGACAGAAATATTAAATCAGTGGAATAAAGAAGAAGAATGGAATGTCGAATTTATTCCAGCTACTTCTCAAGAAGATGTATTTAAATTTAACTAACGAGGAGTGTTATAATGTATACAAACTTAGTTGATCGTTTTATTAAATATGCAAAAATCAACACACGTTCAGATGAAAAAAGCACCACCATTCCTTCCACTCAATCACAAGTTGATTTTGCGAAGAATATTCTTGTACCAGATTTAATTGAAATTGGTTTAGAAGATGTAAAGTATAACGAAGAAAATGGTTTTGTGACAGCAACTTTACCTTCAAACATCGATAAAGAAGTACCAACAGTCGGTTTTATTGCTCATTACGATACAGCTGACTTTAATGCTGAAGGAATTAATCCTCAGTTTGTAGAGAACTATGATGGTTCAGACATTTTACTGAATCAAGAGCAAAACATTGTGTTATCACCAAAAGATTTCCCTAATCTGAAAAATTATATCGGTCAAACATTAATTACAACCGATGGTACAACTTTACTCGGATCAGATGATAAATCTGGGATTGTCGAAGCAATTAGCGCAGTTGAATATTTATTAGCTAATCCTGACATTAAACACGGTCGTGTGCGTCTTGGATTCGGTCCCGATGAAGAAATCGGTGTTGGAGCAGATAACTTTGATGTCAATCATTTTGATGCGGCGTTTGCTTATACGATTGATGGTGGTCCAATAGGGGAACTTCAATATGAAAGTTTTAACGCAGCTGGTGCAACAGTTACGATACAAGGTAAAAATGTGCATCCTGGGACTGCAAAAGACACAATGGTCAATGCGATGACAATAGCAATGATTCTAAATAATAAACTCCCTGCATCAGAAGTACCTGAAAAAACAGAAGGTCGCGAAGGTTTCTTCCATCTAACATCCATGTCCGGGACAGTTGAAGAGGCAGAATTAAACTATATTATCCGAGACCATGATCGCGAAAAATTCGAAGAGCGAAAGCAATTGATTGAAAACATTGCTAAAGAAATAAATGAATCATTCGATGAAGAACGTATTCGCATTGAAATGCATGATCAATACTATAATATGCGTGACGTAATTGAAAAAGATATGCGTTCAATTGAAGTCGCAGAAGAAGCTATGCATGAGTTAAACATAAAACCCATTTTAGAGCCGATACGTGGGGGTACAGACGGTTCTAAAATATCGTTCATGGGAATGCCTACACCAAATATATTTGCCGGAGGAGAGAACTTCCACGGACGATATGAATATGTTGCAGTTGAGAGTATGGAGAAGGCTACGGACGTTATTGTTAAAATTATCGAGTTGATTGCTAAATAAAAATAAAAGAAGAGGATTGCTTTATGAGCAGTCTTCTTTTTTATTTGAAATAATCTCTGATTCTATTATTGAAAACAAGTGTTTGTGTTAAAATAATAGCAATGAAATCAAAGAAGGGAGTAATAACATGCCAGTTCAATTTATACTAGGGGACCACCCAACCGAGAAAAGAAAAAGAATAATTGACCATATGTATGAACAACTTTCAAATAATCGGGATGAACGAATGATTTATCTTGTTCCAGATAACGTAAAATATGAAGCAGAAACAATGATCTTAGAGCAATTTATGGCTAAGGAAAAAGATGCTAAATATAGTGGAATGATTAGACTTCAAGTATTCAGCTTTAGTCGTTTAGCTTGGTATATTTTACAAGACAAGCCCATTTATCAAAAACAACAACTTACTGAAACCGGATTAGCTATGTTACTAAAAAATATTCTTCAAGAAGAAGAGAAGAATCTAAGTATTTTCCGAGGCGCAAGTCAACATAGTGGCTTTATAGAAAGGCTAGTTTCTTTATTTATGGAGTTACGCAATGGGAAAGTAATTCCATCTGACTTAATTGAAGTAGCTAATTTATATGAAACAGACAAGGCTACCACTGAACGTCAAGATTTCCAGCTAAAAATGAATGATTTATCTTTATTGTATCAGCGTTATGATGAGGAATTATCGGGTAAATATATTGAAAAAGAAGATATGTATAGTGAATTAATACAATCGCTTTATGCAATGAAACAGGAGTTACAAAATACCCATGTAATTGTGGATCATTATGAACACTTTTCTGCTCAAGAGCAAGAGCTACTATTAGTTCTCGCTCGTACAACAAAAAACATTTCGATTATGCTGACATTGAATGAAGATAAGACCAAGCACCCAAACAATATTTATAATCCATTTTATCGTTCGACTAAAACATACGAACAATTAGTGGAGTACTTAAATTTAAATCAAGCGAATATATTAAAGAACTTAACGATAGGATCCATCCAAGAAAGTAGAACATCGCAAAATAAAGATATCATAGATATTGCGGAATACTGGATGGAAAGCAATGACTCGTTTACTCAGACTGAGCTCTCAAGCTACCAGCGAAATTCTAAGAGTCAAAGAGACCGGTATGAAAATATTGCTGTATGGAAAGCCGAAAACAAAAATGCTGAACTGATGCATATTGCAACTAAAATCAAGAAAATGGTTGCTTCTGGCAACTATCGCTATAAAGACTTTCAAATCATGACTCGTGACTTAGAGGGATATCGGTTGAATGTAGAAGCTAATTTTCCAGCCAATGAAATTCCTTATTTTATTGATCAATCTGAATCAATGTCTCAACATCCCTTACTAGAATTTATTGTAAGTTTATTTAACTTGAAAAAGAAACATTATCGGTTAAATGATATCTTCCGTTTTTTACGAACAGAATTATATTGTCCGGTTACTGAATCTGAAGAAATTGACCTAGAAGATTTCGAACAAAAGAATCTTCATTTCAAAAATAGTGCTTTATCTTGGCGTGGCAAGGTGGACATTGCTGAAAATGTGGCTTTAGCTTATGGGTATCAAGGTAAGGATTGGATAAAAAAGGAAGACTGGCATTATGCACGATTCACGGCCGATGGTGATTTTAAGCAAAGTGATAAAGAGCTTGAAATTCAAGAAATAGCGAATGAAGTTAAACGAACATTTAATGATAAAATTGTACCTTTTGTTGAAAAATTATCGGAAGATAAAACCAATCGAGATATTGCTACAGCTCTTTATAATTTTATGTTAGATATCAATGTTGTTGATCAGATACAATTCTGGAGAGATCAATTAATTGAAGACGGGGACTTAGAAGAAGCTAGAAAACACGAGCAAGCTTGGGATACATTTATTACATTATTAGATGAGTTTGTTGAGGTTCTAGGTGATGAGAAGTGGAATATTGATAGTTTTATTAGCATTATGGAAACGGGTTTTGAACAAGCGACATTCAGTATGGTGCCACCAACGATTGATCAAGTTCTAATCACTAACTTTGATATGCCTAAAATTCAGTCAAAGAGAGTTGTTATACTGATTGGTTTAACCGATTCTCAATTACCAAAAACACCTTCTAGCAGCTCGCTACTGACAGATGAAGATCGTGAGTTGATTGATGGGGCTTTAGATGTCGATAAATACTTAGCTACTTCCGAGATTGAAAGTTTTGCAAATGAACCTTTTGCGATGTATTTAGCTTTACTTCAATCAAGAGAAAAATTAATTCTCACCTATCCGATTACAAGCGAAGACAGTAAAGAAAATCGCATGAGCCCTTACTTAACTAGAATAATGAAAGGGTTGGGTTTGAAAAGTGTCGTAAAGTATGCGAATGCCTCTTCTATTCCATCACAATCAGTTGATAAAATGACGGACGAAGTTAAAGATAGCTCGCAAGACTTAGAGGATGATGAAGGGTTATTGGCATTCACAGGGTCCTTAACACAAACCTTTGGACAAATGATTATTGGTTTGCGTCATGCAATTGATAATGGTGTGAAGCCTTCAGCTTTTTGGGTGACTATATTTGAGAAGATTTACGATTCGAAGAGTTATCTTCAAAATCGTCTGGTTCGGAGTTTAACACATAAGAACATTCCAGTTCTGTTGACAGATGAGTTAGCGGAGAAATTATATGGCAAAGATTTACGTCTATCCGTCTCACAGTTAGAGACATTTTATGCCGATCCATACAGTCATTTCTTGCTCTATGGACTTCGATTACAAGAACGTCAAATTCAAGAGTTGTCTGCATTAGAAACAGGAAATTTTTTTCATGACGCTTTAGATTTAATTGCAAATCAATTAGTCACTTTAAAAACCGACATTTCACAACTTACAAATACTGAGATTGACCAGATAACGACTGACATCTTTAATCTACTGTTAGAATCTAATAAGTATCAATTGGCACGCACTTCAAGTCGAATGGGCTTTATTTTCCGACAGCTAACAAAGACAGTCCATGAACTTGTGTGGTCAATGGTTCATCAATCCAAGCGAAGCAAACTACGTATTAAAGACACTGAATTATTATTTGGAAACATCGGTTCCAGTAAAGGTGTACCAGGTTTGTCTTTTCCATTAAATAATGGAGGCAAGCTCGAACTACGCGGAAAAATAGATAGAATAGATACGGTTAAAGTAGACAGTCAATTATATGCAGGTATTGTTGATTATAAATCGAGTGAAACGAAATTCAATTACCAAAAAATGTATCATGGATTAATGATGCAAATGATCACTTATTTAGATACGGTCTTAACAAGTTCGTTAGAAATATTTAATGAACCCGTTAAACCACTAGGAGCTTTTTATTCAAGGGTGCATCATCCGTTTATTGATCTAAAAGATTTAAAGAACAAGGAACTTGAAACCGAACTCCTTAAACAATATAAGTTTGAAGGACTAATTGTTAATCAACCAGAAGTACTAGAAGCAGTTGATCTTGATTTAGAAAGTGGTCACTCGCCAGTCTATCCAATTCAGCTACTGAAATCTGGAAAGTACAAACACAACAATATTTTAACAGAGGAAGAATTGGAATTGCTTTTTGCATTTAATCAGGAAATGATAACTGCAGCAGGCAATCGAATCATCTCGGGTGAAATTAATTTAGCACCGTTTGACGATCCATATCTCTACACACCCTCTGTGCGCGGCAGTTTACAAGCTATTTCGCAATTTGATGCTTTGTTACCCGAAAATAATTATAAAGATATGATTAAACTAGATAAGAAAGAATTCTTCGATCGTTTAAGAGACAAGTATTCAAAAAAAGAGGAGGAGAATTAAATGCTGAATGATATACCTTTAAAAACACCGGGTTCCATGTTTACGGACCAGCAATGGGAAGCGGTTCATGCTTCTGGCTCAAACCTTTTAATATCCGCCTCTGCTGGTTCAGGTAAAACAATGGTATTAGTCAATCGAATCATTGAAAAAATTAAAAAAGGAACAGCAATTGATGAGCTGTTAGTAGTAACTTTTACGAATGCTGCGGCTAAAGAAATGAAGGAAAGAATTCAGACAGCGATACAAAAAGAAATTAATGCGGATCCTGATTCTAATACACGGCATCATTTAGTTGCTCAGCTGCCTAAACTAGGGCATGCCAATATTTCAACCCTTCATTCATTTTGTTTAAAAGTGATTGAACGCTATTACTACCTGATTGATTTTGATCCGGTATTTCGTCAACTAACTGATGAAACGGAAATAGAGTTAATAAAAGAAGATATATGGGATGAAATTCTAGAGGAATTCTATACGGAATCAGACCCAGACTTTTTACGTTTTATGGAAGCATATTCTGGCGATCGTTCAGATGCTAAGATTACACAGATGGTTTTTCAATTACATGAATTTTCACGTGCAAATGAAAATCCAGATGAATGGCTAGCTTCACTTTCAAAGTTATATGACATGCCTTCTGGTGAACTAGTAAAATCCGAAATTTATATAAACCACATTAAAAAACAGTGGATTGACGAATTCACTTACATGATTCAGTTAGCCGACCAAGCTCTATCACTATTGGATGGCGTTCAAATATTGGAAAAGCAATATGCCATTATTAGTAGTGAAAAACAACGTTATATTGAGGGCTTAAATTTAATCGAAGCAAATGAACTAGAAAAGCTCTATGACTTTATGCAAGATGGCTATAAACACGGTACATTAACCGGCGCATCGAAAAAAGAAGAGTATGAAGCCGAACGTGATCTGTTCAATGATAAAATAAAGCCACTACGAAATGAAGCGAAAGAAGTGTATGTAAAATTTGAAAGCAACTTCTTAATGACTCATGATGAGCAGGTTGAAGCGATTCAATCTACTAAGGCTTATGTCGATATCTTAGCTAAAATGACCAAAGAATTCGCGGATGCCTATCAAGCCTATAAAGCGAATCAAAAACTCATTGATTTTAATGACTTAGAACATTTGACACTACGCATTTTAAAGGGAGACAGAGAAGGGGACGTTTCAGAAGCTTCGCACTACTACCGAAGAAAATTTGCAGAAGTCTTAGTGGATGAATATCAGGATATTAACGCCTTACAAGAAGCCATACTGTTACGCTTAGCCCAACCTGATGAAATGACTGGGAATTACTTTATGGTTGGTGATGTAAAACAATCGATTTACGGCTTTAGATTAGCAGACCCAAGACTATTCTTATCAAAATATGAGAAATATAAAAAGGGTTCAGAAGGTCATCGTATTATTTTAGCCGAAAATTTTCGATCACGGGATAACATTTTAAGTTTCACGAACTTTATCTTTACTCAGTTAATGGATGAAGAAGTTGGGAATTTAATTTATGATAAAAATGCAGAACTAGTCTATGGCAATAAGGATTTCACAGAATTAGAAGGCTATGAAACAGAGATTCTCATTTATGAAAAGAATACAGAAGAAGAGTTAGAAACGATTGAATCTTCTGAAGATAATAAGAAAAACTGGGTGAAAGACAAAGCATCAGGTGAAATATCGATGGTCGCATCCAGAATAAAAGATTTAGTTGATAGTGAGTTTATGATTTATGACAAAGAGACTAAAAAGATGCGCGAAGTGAAATATAGTGACATCGTCTTACTCACGCCTACAAAATCGAAAAACTTACGTATTCAAGAAATTTTTCAAGAAGTTAATATACCAACCGCTATTAATCAAACACAAAACTTTTTCCAGACAACAGAAGTAACGATTATGATGTCCTTGTTAAAAATCATAGATAATCCGAGACAGGATATTCCGTTAGTTGCTACTTTACGTTCCCCGATTGTTGGATTAAATGAAGTAGATTTAACTTATATTCGTTTGGCAGATAGACAAGGTGACTTTTACGAAGCGATGATGGCATACGTCGAACAGCAATTTGAAGATTCAAGAAATAAGTCTTTACAGAAAAAATTAAAAGTATTTGTAGACCAACTGGACAGTTGGCGTGAATATGCACGCAGGTACTCCGTTGTTGATTTATTACGCACACTCTATCAAGAAACAGGTTACATTTACTATGTTGGTGGAATGAGTAATGGAAAACAAAGACGAGCGAATCTAGAAGCCTTATATGAGCGCGCTGCTGCTTATGAAAAAACATCTTTTAAAGGATTATATCGTTTTATCCGTTTTATCGATAAAATGCAGGAAAAAGACAAAGATTTGTCTGAACCTACATCGATGCTATCCGAAGAAAATGCTGTTCGAGTGATGACAATTCATGCAAGTAAAGGATTAGAATTTCCCCTTGTTTTTGTAATGGATATGTCTAAAGAATTTAATAACAATGATTGGGTAGGAGAATATGTTTTTGATCGTGATTTAGGGATTGGGTTACAATATAAAAATCCAGATTCTCGTATTCGCACGTCGACTTTAGTCGATACGGCAATTAAGAATCTTAAAAAACGCAATGCTTATGCTGAAGAGATGCGTGTACTATATGTCGCTTTAACTCGAGCAGAGCAAAAACTCTTTTTAGTCGGTACAGTGGATGACGAGGAAAAAGCGATTCAAAATTGGGATAAAGGGAACATGAATAATGAGAGACACATACCAAGTGAACTGCGCTTATCCATTAATAATTTCATGGATTGGGTTGGTAGTTCATTAGCTAGACACCAAGATCTTGATGGGCGCGTTCCATCACATCAAGAAAATCAAACTATCAAGAAATATTCTGTCCCGTTTAAGCTATCTTTTTATTCTGCAACTGAAATTATTGAACAATTACTTACGGATGATACTATCGATAATTTGAAATGGGTAGAAGAGTTGAAGCAAAAAACATTCAATATAGAGACAGATAAAAAAACGCTAGAGGCTGTTGAATCAACTATAAATCTAATTGATTATAACTATCCCTTTAAACTATCGACGGTAACGACAAGTTACCAATCTGTATCAGAAGTGAAACAGCTATTTGAAGAACCCAACGATGGACAGTTAGCTCGAATTGATTTATCCGATTTAGAGCCTCGCGGTCGTTATACACAGGATCTGTTAAAGCGACCTAGTTTTCTGCAACAGGCTACATTGGCAACTCCAGCAGAAATAGGCCAGGCCACTCACTTATTATTACAAAAGCTGATATTAAACGAGGAGCCGACGGCAGAATCACTCTCTAATCTCCTCAAACAGATGATTGGGGATGAGCTGTTAACAGAAGAAGTCGCTTCGGAAATTGAGCTTGATAAAATTATACGCTACTTTAAAACGCCTTTCGGGCAAAAAATCATTAAAAATTTCAATCACTTGGAAAGAGAAGTTTTATTCTCATTCATGATGAATGCACGTGATGTGTTTCATGAAATGGATGTGGACGATCCGATATTAATTCATGGGATTATTGATGGGTATTTCGAGACAGAAGAAGGCTATGTTTTATTTGACTATAAAACGGACAAAGTGTCATTCTTAAAAGATAAAGCGCATGATGAATTAATTAGACGTTATAAAGGCCAAGTTATGCTATACAAAGAAGCTTTAGAATCTATTATGGATAAACCAGTTGTTTCTGTTAATATAATTTCCTTAGACCTAACAGACACCATTCAAATTTTATAATAATATACAATGAAAAAGCGATGCACATCTCAATGGATGTTCATCGCTTTTTACTTTAAATCCCTTATTGTTCAAAACTGTAAGTTGCACCTTCAGAATATCGGTTACCCGCATTCCATAGCAAGAATTCTGTGATGCCATTTTCGTTTAATGCTCTAACTTGCTCTGAAACTTCTTGCGCTCCGTAAGTTTTGTAATAACCAGCACCTAGATAAGAAGCTGTAAAATCCTGAATCCATGGTCTTGATATCGGTGCATCTTCGCCAAGTTCTTCCATTATTTCGTTTTCAATAATAGAATAGTTGTAGACGACTTGGTATGGATCTAAGTCAGGAATGGCAACATCTAAATTACCAAGGCCCCAGTGACTAGGATAAATCATACTGGATATCACATCGACTTCTTTTGCGATAGCTGGGAAACTCTGCCCGATACCAGGTGTTTCACGCACAACTGCTGCATAACCAAAGATATCGACTGACAAGTCTGCTCCGTATGGTTGCAATTGTTCACGCGCATAAGCTACGAAATCAGTAACTGCTTGGTTTCTATATTCCATACTGATTACATCTTCGCTATCACTACCATAGTGTCCATGGCTATAATTCAGCTCACGGTCGCGTGTTTCAAAACCTTCAGGGAAACGGACATAATCAAATTGAATGTCCTTAAAACCAAGTTTAGCAGCTTCTATAGCTACTTCTATATTATAATCCCAAACTTCTTTTAAATATGGATTGACGAAACTTTCACCACGTCTGTTAACCCATACTTCACCATTGTCGTTTGTAAAAGACCATTCGGGTTTTTCTTGAGCTAAAATTGAATCTTTAAAGACTACAATTCGAGCGATTGGATAAATATCATTTTCTTCAAGATGATCCATCAAAGCTTCTGGATCACTAATAATATTATTTGTCATCTGTTCGATAAGTTCATTATCACTATCCACTTCTAACGTTACGTTACCGTGATCGTCTTTGATATCGATGACCATAGCATTTAACTCAGTGGTATTAATCAATTCTGTCAAAGACTCTAAGCGTGAACCGCCTGCAGAATGAGCTGTTGAGAATACACCCTTAACGCCATCTTCTGGATAAGGGAAGTCTCGACCACTGTCATATACGAACTTCTTAGGAAATGAATCGGGAATACGTAATATAGACTCTAACTGAACTGTTAAGTAAGTTGTCTCAACTTCATTAGGCTTTTCAGTATCTTCTTCACTTTCTTGATCTGCCTCTTTTGTAGAAACTTCTGTCTCTTGGTCGGTCACTTCTTCTTTCGATAAGAGAGAATTGACTTCTTTTTGTAAAGTCATTAACTCAGAATGAAAAGCAGAAAGATTTTCATCAAAGCTAATAGTTGTTTCTTGAAGCGTAGAATAGTTTGTATTTACACCCTCTAACCCTGAAGCAAAATCTTCGTAATTTGCTTCATCAGTTGCAATCTGAGTTAAATAGTCTTGTTGAATTGAAAGGGACTGCTCATACTCAGCACTGAAATCAGCTAATTCATTCGTAAATTGAGTGAAGTTTTCTGTGATGCTTTTGAGGTTTTCATTTGATAGTTCATCACCTTCATAAGCATTCAGTACTTCAATTTGCTCATTAATTTCAGCAATTGGATCATTTAAATTCTCAAGAACTGTTTGACGCTCGTTAATATTTTGAACGACATCAGCTGATTCATCTCGTATAGTAGCTAGCTCTTCATCTTGAGACAGCACATTTTCAAATTGTTCATTCATATTCCCTTCGAGTTGAACTAACTCCTCATGAGTCTGTAATACATCCTCGAATGAGTTTTGTATACTATCTGTTGATTCTTTTACATCTTCAACAGTCATACCACCACATGCTGATAGGATAATTGCAGACGATGCAAATCCTAACATCAAATTCATTTTCTTCGACATCCATCTCTTCCTAACCTAAATTATTTTCTTTGAACATCAATTAGTATACACCAAGATAAGAGTATGTCCCAAGGATATCACTATCCAAATAATGTTCAAATTGTAAAAAAAGATATTTAAATCGATAATAAGTTTCTGATTTATGTTAAGATGTGTCTTGAGAAATTATATAGAAAGAGTGTGTCACAAATGGTTTCATATCTAATTTTTACGACTATATTAGTTATTATTGATCAAATAACAAAATATTTAACAGTTCAAAATATCGATTTGTATGAAGTAGTAGAAGTTATCCCAAACATTGTCTCCTTTACGTATATTCAAAATACTGGAGCGGCCTTTAGTATTTTAGAAGGAAAAATGTGGTTTTTTTATATTATTACAACCCTCGTTATTGGAGTATTAATTTACTTTATGTATTCAGAAGCTAAAAACGATAAATTACTCGGGTATTTATTAGCGTTAATTTTAGCTGGGGCTATTGGTAATTTTATCGACCGTCTTTTGTTACAATATGTAGTAGATATGATTAAATTAGAATTTATAGACTTTGCAATTTTTAATGTGGCCGATTCCTATCTAACAGTGGGAGTTATCACGTTAATGATTTATACATTTTACGATGAAAGAAAAACTTTAAAAGAAAATAATGGTGATGAATGATGTTTGAAGAAAATATTCAAGAAGAGTTTGAGTTTCAAATTGAACAGAAAAGCGGTCGAGTTGACAAGTATCTCACTACTGAGCTAGATACGATGTCTCGTTCGAAAGTACAGAACCTGATAGCGGATGGTTATGTAATCGTAAACGGTGAAACAATCAAAGCGAACTATAAGCTGGAAACTGGGGACAAAGTTGAAGTATTTGTGCCTGAACCTGAGGCGGTAGATGTTGAAGCAGAAGATATTCCGCTTGATATCATTTATGAGGACAAAGATATCGTACTGGTTAACAAAGCACAAGGTATGGTTGTTCACCCGGGTGCCGGTAATCCAAATGGCACATTAGTTAATGCATTATTATTTCACATAAAAGATTTATCCGGGATTAATGGTGAAATTAGACCAGGTATTGTTCATCGATTAGATAAAGATACTTCTGGTATATTGATTGTCGCTAAAAATGATGAAGCACATGTAAACTTATCTGAACAATTGCAAAATAGAACGGTTAAGAGAAAATATTGGGCATTAGTACATGGTGTTTTACCACACGAACATGGCACGATAAATGCACCAATTGGTCGCGATCCAAAAGATCGTCAGAAATTTACCGTCATAAAAGGTGGTAAAGAAGCGATTTCTCACTTTAGAGTGTTAGAGCGTATTCAGAAGTTTTCATTAATGGAAGTGTCACTTGAAACAGGGCGTACACATCAAATTCGTGTGCATTTAAATTATATCGACCATCCTGTTGCGGGGGATAAAATCTATGGACCGAAAAAATCATTAGAAGGCAACGGACAATTCTTGCATGCGCGTATGTTAGAGTTTACTCATCCTCGTACGGGTGAAACAATGTCTTTTGAAGCTGAATTACCCGCTCTATTTGAAGAGACATTAGATCGACTAAGAAAAGATTACTAAAACAGAAAAATGTTTCAAGAAAGCTTTACAAATAATGTATAGTATGATAACATTTGTTGTCGAGTGGATAATTCCACTTAATCATGCAATGTTCCGCTGGGACCTATGCACCTAAGAATGTTGTGCGTGAGAGGAGAAGATAAAATGAATCCATTAATTGAATCAATTACAAGCGAACAATTACGTAATGATATTCCTGATTTTAGAACTGGTGACACAGTACGTGTTCACGCTAGAATCGTTGAAGGAGATCGCGAGCGTATTCAGTTATTCGAAGGCGTTGTTATTAAACGTCGTGGAGCTGGAATTAGCGAAACGTATACAGTACGTAAAATTTCAAATGGCGTTGGTGTAGAAAGAACTTTCCCAGTTCACTCACCTCGTGTTGCTGAAATTGAAATAGCTCGTTTAGGTAGAGTTCGTCGTGCTAAATTATACTACTTACGTAGTCGTCATGGACGTGCTGCAAGAATTGCAGAGCGTTTCAAAAAATAATAGTAGACAATACAGAAAGCTCTTGTTGAAAAACAAGAGCTTTTATTTTAATCATTATGAAATCGCTATCGTCATTTTTCTAACATATTTTTAATTGTACTTAAAATTTGTTATACTATATTTATAAAAAAGTTGGAGGGTTATGATGAGTTTATTATCAGATAATTTCTTAAAAGAAGCAGAACGCAAGAAAGTTAAGTTTAACGGAAAAGTTGTTGAGAGTAAGTCGAAGAATCGTAATGGCGATGACGTTATTCAGAAACAAAACGTGTTACAAACAGCCTTACAGATCTCACAAGATAAAGTTGTACCTTGTGCAGTAGTGATTCATGAAACAGATCAATTAGATTATGTGAATTACCAAATGACTTATAATCGTGTTGGTTTTGTCACAGACCGTACACAATTACCAACAATTCTAGAAAAAATTAATGAGTTTAATACGATGAAATCAGGCTACTATCACTTTGTAGTTAATCCTGACGGAGAAATCATTATGAGACACTTAGGTATCCTTGGTGAGGATCCAGTTCCTGCAGTTAACGTATTTATTCATGGTGGAAACATCTTACGTCTATTAATGAGCGAATTAGCACAACTAGACGGTGTAGATTTATCAACTCGTTTAGATTAATACAATTTTAAAAATAAGAAGACTTGCT
>DAIOTD010000002.1:0-5247 GCA_036752205.1 Atopostipes sp. | reverse complement strand
AGTTAAACAAATTAGCATGTATCGAGTATAATAATAATGATGAAGAAAGAAAAAGTAGAAAGGGGTAATAGTGATGGCTAAGGGTTATGGTACAAATAATCCTAATGAGCTTTTAGAAAACATAACAACCTTAAGGGATGAAATTAAACTCGAAGGTGAAAAAATATATAGCTCATGGGAAAATGAAATCGAACGTAATGCGTTTAAAGAAAGTGCTTTAAATTTAAGTTATTATTTAGCTTTACGAAATAAAGACATCAATCAACTACAGACTGATCTGATTCCATGGGGATTATCATCTTTAGGTCGCTTAGAATCAAAAACATTAGTGACGTTAGATGCAGTTATTGCGACCTTACACGATGTTATTGATGATAAAGGTGATTTTCCGCATCCTGAACCGAAAGAATTTGATGTCGGTCGAAAAAGATTACAAAAAAACACAAAAAAGATTTTCGGTAAAAAGCCAGATAATCGCACAACTCGAATTATGGTCACTATGCCAAATGAAGCTATTCATGATAAAGAATTTTTAGCTGATTTGGTTGATGAAGGGATGAATGTAGCCCGTATTAATTGTGCCCATAATTCGCCTGATGACTGGAAAGCGATCATTGAAAACATTCAGGAAATTAATACGGATAAGGATACTGATGTTCGAGTATTAATGGATATCGCTGGTCCTAAAATACGAACCGAATGGGTTTTTTCTCATAATAGTAAACCCAAAGTTCGAGTGGATGATTATGTAAGGATTACGCGTGATTTTGAACGGCTACCTAAGTCAGATGTTAATTTTACGGCAGGATGTGAATTAAAAGAAATTTATGAACAGGTCGAGGTTGGGCAAAATGTTTTATATGATGATGGTAGTGTAGAGTTTATAGTTGATCAAGTCACTCCAGATGAGATATTACTAAAAGTGAGTAAAACAAAAGGAAAGAGTGTACGTATAAAAGCAGAAAAGGGATTGAACTTTCCGAATAATAACTTTGTATTTCATTCTCTAGATGATAAAGATAAAGAAGATATTAAGTTTGCTTGTGAAAATGCTGATATTATCGGATGCTCATTCGTTAATTCAGGTCAAGATATCCGATTAATTCAAGAAGAAATAAAGAAACATATGGGCGATAATTCTAAGAACATGGGCTTAATGGCAAAAATTGAGACAGTTCGTGCTACAAGAAATTTACCTGAAATTATCTTTACGGCAGCAAGCGAAAATCCTTTTAGTGTCATGATAGCACGTGGCGACTTAGCGGCTGAGAGTGGTTATATTGATTTAGCAGGATTCCAGCAGGAAATTATGTGGATTAGCGAGGCAGGGGATGTGCCAGTAGTATGGGCCACTGAAGTATTGGATACACTAGTTAGTGATGGTATACCAACCCGGTCAGAAGTCACAGACGCAGCAGAAGGTACTCGAGCGGATTGTGTGATGTTAAATAAAGGTGATTTTATTGTTGATGGAGTTCGGACACTGAATCGTATTATTGAACGCATGGAACCTATCCAATATAAGAAGACACCCATTCTTCGTAAATTGAACTTTAAACATATTAAACATGATAAAGACCGTTATACAGATTCTAAGTAAAGGAATAGATAAATGGAATTAAACGAAATTCGTCGTTGTAAATGGATACAAGGTAAACCAGATTACTATGTGAAGTATCACGATGAAATCTGGGGTAAGCCGGAATATGATGATCGAGCATTATTTAAATGGTTAAGTCTTGAAGTGTTTCATATTGGCCTATCTTGGCAATTGGTTCTTTCAAAGGTTGACCATTTTATGGAAGCATTTAACAATTTCGACTATAAAAAAATTGCAAATTATCAAGAGGCAGATATAGATAAATTGATGGCTAATAAAAAGATTATTCGCTATCGTAAAAAAATCGAAGCGACGATAAACAACGCCAATCGTTTTATGGAAGTACAAAAAGAGTTTGGTACTTTCTCCGACTATATTTGGTCGTTTACTGAAGGGGAAGTGGTTCTCTCACAGAATAATGAGCCTAAAACGAAAAGCCCACTAAGTGATCAAGTTACTGCTGACCTAAAGAAGCGTGGTTTCAAATTTATTGGTTCAGTAACGATTTATTCCTATCTTCAAGCCATTGGAATAATTAATGACCATGATTTAGCATGTGATTTTAGAGAACAATAAAGGAAGGTTGACTACATGAAGAATGATTTAGCACGATTTAAAATCGATCCAATTATTTTAAATGCTTTAGAAGAAGATATAACGGATGTTGATATAAGTACGAAGGTGCTAGGAGCAGGTGAGACATTAGCAACAGTTGAACTTTTAGCAAAACAAGATGGTGTCTTGTCTGGAATGATTGTGTTTGAACGGGTATTTAAACTCCTTAACGATCAAGTTACGATTGACTGGCAGATAAGAGACGGTCAAACATTCGAAAGCGGTGAAATCTTAGCTAAAGTACAAGGTGATGTGGAAACATTATTAACAGCTGAACGTGTCGCTTTAAACTTCTTGCAACGAATGTCTGGGATAGCAACTGCAACTAAGCGTATGGCGGACTTACTGGAAGGTAGCAATATAAAGTTGATGGATACACGTAAAACAACACCAGGCTTACGTATTTTAGAAAAATACTCGGTGCGAGTAGGTGGAGGGAATAACCATCGGTACAACTTGTCCGATATGATTATGCTGAAAGACAACCACATAAATGCTGCAGGTGGCGTACAAGAAGCGATTAAATTAACAAAAGAGCGCTCACCTTACATTAAAAAGATTGAAGTGGAAACTGAAAATCTCCAAATGGTCAAGGATGCTGTAGTTGCTGGAGCAGATATCATTATGTTAGATAACATGTCCGTAGCTGAAATGAAAGAAGCAATTGAATACATTGATGGACGGGCAATTGTTGAAGCTTCAGGAAACTTAACTGCTGAAAATATCGAACGATTAAAAACATTAGATATCGATTATGTATCCAGTGGTGCGATTACTCACTCGGCAGGTATTGTAGATTTATCAATGAAAAATCTAACTTTAACGAACCGTGTAGAAACTTTATAGTAAAAAGAGGCCCTTGAGAATTTTTTCTCAGGGGCCTTAGTATTTGAAATTTATTTGTTGTTCAACGCATTTACAATCGCTTTGTTGAATTCTGGTAAGTCATCTGGTGTGCGGCTAGAGATTAATCCAGAGTCATCAATTACAACCGCTTGATCAATATAATTGCCGCCAGCATTTGTAACATCTACACCTACTTGCTTAACTGCTGTAGCATCTTTTCCCCGTAGTACATCCGCGTTAACGAGTAACTGTGGACCGTGGCAAATCATATAAATATCTTTCTTTTCTTTGTCAAAATGACGAACAAAATTTAAGAAACGCTCATCACCACGTAAATTATCTGGAGAATAACCACCAGGCACGTACAATGCATCAAAGTCTTCTGGGTTCGCATCATCTATACCTAATTCGACATCTACCTTAACGTCACCTTTTTTACCTTCGAGTGTCGTTCCTTTTTCTGGTCCAATGAGTACCGTTTCATGTCCTGCATTATCCATCGCTTCACGAGGGGAAGTATATTCTACGTCCTCAAATAAGTCTGTCATCACAATAGCAACCTTTGCCATATCTTATTTCCTCCTTTGAAATTCATGTTCCTCATTTAATTTAACAGTAGAGGAATTTTCAATCAAATCATTTGTTTGAGGAGCTAATTTAATTGGGAAAGTGTTTTAAAAGGTTATTTGAAACGATAATGCTATAATAGTACGAACGTAGGAATGAAATGAAAAGGGTGATTTAATGGTTAAAAATAGTGTAATGATGCAAGCCTTTGAATGGTATTTACCGGATGATGGTGAATATTATACAAATATGAAGGAACGTATACCTGAACTAAAAGATAGTGGGTTTGATGCGATTTGGTTGCCACCAATGTTTAAAGCAACGGGCACAAATGATACAGGGTATGGTATCTATGACTTATATGACTTAGGCGAATTTGATCAAAAAGGTGCTGTGCGCACAAAATATGGCACTCTTGAAGAGCTAAGAGAACTGGTTGATGTATTACATGAACATGATATGCAAGTATTTGCAGATGTCGTCTTAAACCATAAAGCAGGGGCAGACGAAACAGAACTATTTAAAGCAATTCAAGTCGATGAAAATGATCGTGCTAAGGAAATTTCAGATGCTCATAATATCGAAGGGTGGACGAAGTTTACTTTTCCTGGTCGAAATGGAAAATATTCTGATTTTGAATGGGATTTTAATCATTTTACAGGAATAGATTTTGACCAAAAAAACGATGTAACAGGTGTTTTTAAGATATTAGGTGAAAACAAATACTGGAGTGATGGGGTATCCAATGAGAAGGGCAACTATGATTACTTAATGTTTGCGGATATTGACCATAAGCACCCAGCAGTTAAAAATGATTTGTTTCATTGGGGAGAATGGTTTATCAATCATGTCGATATTGATGGTATGCGCTTTGATGCTTTAAAACATATTGAAAGAGATTTTATAAAAGAGTTTGTCGACCATATACATGATGTCTCAGATAAAGATTTATATTTATTCGGAGAGTACTGGCAAGAAGATGTAGAATCAAAAAGTGATTATTTATTTGAAATGGAATATAATCTTGATTTGTTTGATGTTGGTTTACATTATAATTTATGTCAAGCCTCTAATGATGCGGATAATTATGATATGCGTAAGATTTTCGATAACTCATTAGTTCAAAATCATCCGACTCTAGCTGTTACATTTGTTGACAATCATGATAGCCAACCAGGGCAATCACTAGAATCCTTTGTTGAGCCTTGGTTTAATAAAATTGCCTATGGACTTATTTTATTACGAAAAGATGGGTATCCATGCGTATTCTATGGGGATTACTATGGAATGGGTGGAGACAATCCAATAGAAGGCTATAAAGATACCATTGATCAACTAATTGATATTCGTAAACGTTATGCATATGGAAAACAAATGGATTTCTTTGAAAGCGAACAACTCATTGGTTTTACTCGTCATGGAGACGAAGAGCATCCAGGTTCATTAGCAGTCGTTATATCAACAGGCGATATGACGAGCTTACGAATGGATGTGGGTGAAGACCAGGCAGGTAAGGTATATGTGGAATTAACCGGTGAGAATGAAAATGAGGTAACAATTGATGAAGATGGATTTGGAGAATTTGAAGTAGGTCCAGGAACGCTATGCTGTTGGGCCGA
>DAIOTD010000001.1:50686-57857 GCA_036752205.1 Atopostipes sp. | reverse complement strand
AATGGTGGAACAGAAGCAGACGGTGGAGACGTTGTCGGTGTAGATTCTGGTTTCCCAGAAACACTCGAAAATGATGGAGAAGCAGTTGAAGATGCTACATTAAGAATTGCTTTAGTAGCAGAATCAGCTTTCCCGGGTATCTTTAGTACAGAGTATTATTCTATAAACACAGACTCTCAAGTAATGGGGCCTATGTTAGGATCGTTACTAGTATCTGACGAGAACTTCCAGTGGACATCTGGCGGTGCTGCAGAGATGGAATTTGATAAAGAAGCTAATATCGTAAGATTAACACTTCAAGAAGGCGTTTTATGGCATGATGGCGAAGAAGTAACCGTAGATGATATTGTATTTACACATGAAATCATTGGATCACCTGATTATGATGGTGTTCGTTACGGTGGAGACTTTGAGAATATTAAAGGAATGCCTGAATTTAAAGCAGGAGAAGCTGACTCAATTTCTGGTTTAGTGCAAGTATCAGACTACGAGTTAGAAATTCACTATGAAGAGCCTTTAGGTGTTAACGTTTATCAAGCTGGTGGACCAATCTGGGCATATGCTGCTCCTCGTCATTACTATGGTGATGTTCCAGTGGATGAGATTGCATCATCTCCACAAGTACGCCAAAATCCAATTGGTTTTGGACCGTTTAAGGTTACAAATATTGTTCCGGGTGAGTCTGTAGAGTACGAAGCATTCGAAGACTACTTCAAAGGCGCACCAAAAATTTCTAAAGTTACAATTGAACGTATTCCTCAATCAGGAATTGTAGAAGCATTAAAGCAAGGTCAATTTGACATTACTTATAACATGCCTACAGACACTTATGAGTCATTTGAAGATGGTATCCCAGGATATACAATTATGGGTACACCAGGTCAATCATATGACTACTTAGGATTTAATCTTGGTACATGGGATGGAACAACAACAACTATGAACCCAGATGCTAAGATGGGTGATATCAACTTACGTAAAGCTATGGGATATGCATTAGATATCGACCAAGTAGGAGAGCGTTTCTACTCAGGTTTACGTTACCGTGCGAACTCACACATCATTCCTAACTTTGGAGATTACTACAAAGATGACATGGAAGGATACCCATTTGATCCAGAGAGAGCTAAAGAAATCTTAGCCGATGCTGGTTACGAAGACACTGATGGTGATGGATTCGTTGAAACGCCTGAAGGTGAAGAATTAGTAATTAACTATGCAGCACGTGCTAACTCAGATTCTGCTGAGCCAATTGCTCTATACTTTATCGAAGCGTGGAAAGAAGTCGGATTAAATGTACAATTATTAGAAGGACGTTTACACGAAACGAACTCATTCTACGACCGTGTTCAAGCGGATGATCCAGATATCGATGTATTCGAAGCTGGTTGGGGTGTAGGTTCTGACCCGAACCCATCAGGATTATATGGAGTCGACGCAGCATTTAACTTTGCTCGCTTCGTAGATGATAAAAACACAGCATTCTTTGAAGACATGTCTTCAGAAGAAGCTTTCGATACAGACTATCAAATTGGTGTGTTCCACGATTGGCAAGAGTACTTCATGAATGAAGCTCTACCAGTTATTCCAACATTCTGGAGAACTGAGTTAACATTAGTTAACAACCGTGTATCTGCATACTCATTACAACAAGGTGCAGATGTAGACACTTACGGATTACACGCTATTTCACTACTAGCGGACGCTCCGTTAACAGAATAATACAGAAATTAAAAAAGGATTTGGCTGTTTTTCAGCCAAATCCTTTTTTCTTTGTATGGTATTGGTGAAAGCCAATTTAAACCATCAATATATTCTGGTTTCTTTTATCCGTCGGAGTAAAAAAGTGCTGATGAACAAAACTATTCATCAACACCAGATATCATAAATTATATTGTTATACTTTAAAGTAATTCTTTAGATATTTAGCTAAACCATTTTCATCGTTTGAAAACTCCGTTATATCATCAGCCACATTTTTAAGATCATCGATTCCATTTTTCATCATCACACCATGACCAGCATATTGAATCATTTCATAATCATTGGCTTCATCACCAAATGCGAGTATGTTTGTTGGTTTAATATCGTAATATGCTGCAATACTTTCAACCCCCATCGCTTTTTGAATGCCAGATGCTACAATCTCAAGAGTTGGTGTTGGGCCACCCCATGTTTGAACAGCAACCTTTTGACCAAATTGATCTAGAATTTTGTCTTGAATCGCGGGAATATTCTCGTAGAGAGGGGTATAAACACTGACTGAAGTTGGGTCTTCAATTAAATTCGTTTCATCAAATGGAGAAATCGTTGCATCAATTAGTTGGAAAGGGATATGCTGACTCTTGTATTCTTCTTTAGTACGATCAATGTAGACTTTTTCTGTTGTTTCTGCAGCGATTAAATTGATATCTGGTTCAGTATTTAGCGTTTTTAATGAAAAGGCTAAGTCTAAATCTAACTTTTTATGGTATCCATATTTCCAGTTATCTTGTCCAGGAAAGTGGCTAAGTGCGCCATTATAATTCACAATGGGTGTCTGCAGTTGCAATTCATCATATAAGTGAAAGCTTTTACGATATGAACGACCAGTAGCAATTGAAACGATATGTCCTTGTTTCAGTATTTTTTGTATAACGTGAAATGTCTCTGGCGTAATTTTCGATTCATTATTTAAAGTTGTTCCATCTAAATCAATGGCGATTAATTTTCTCTCCATAGTTAGTCTCCCACTTTCTACAAATAAGTAAATAATATAGTCTCTATTATACACAAAATTACGTTATAATATATAGACGGAGGGATTATCTTGATTGAAATGAAGCATAGAGTAATAAACAATATACCAGTTATTGAACTATACGAAAAAGGGAAAGAAAAAGAAATGTTACCAACAATGTTTTTTTACCACGGTTGGGAAAGTAGAAAAGAACGCGTCTTAGAATATGGCTACTTCATGTCTGCGAAAGGTTATCGTGCGATTTTACCCGAAGCAAGAGGCCATGGTGAAAGACAGGCTCAGGGTCAAAATGGGCATAATCCTTTAGACTTTTGGGATGTTGTGGGAAGTAACGTTAAAGAATTTCCAATCCTAGTCAATAAATATGTAGAAGAAGATAAAATTATAGAAAGTCAAATAACGGTGGCTGGACTTTCAATGGGGGGCATAACGGCTAATGCCTTATTAACACAATATGACTGGATATATTCAGCTGCGTCGCTGATGGGAAGTCCGTCACCAATTGACTATTCGAACTGGTTGCTAAGAAGATACAGAGAAAATGGCCAATTAATGATGAACCTTCTAGATGAAAAGAAAGTGCAGCAGAAATTAGATGAATTAAAACCAATCGCTTTAAATCTACAACCGCATAAAATTAACAATCGACCATTTTACGTATGGCATGGTACGGCAGACCCAACAGTACCTTTTATAATAACAGATGAGTTTATGAAAGAAATTGAGAATGAACCTTATGCTAAGAAACTTGTATATGAAGTATCGGAAGGTATTGAACATGAAGTTCCAGCAGATATCATTCAAAATATGGTTCGTTTTGTTCATGAGGCGAGTCATATTTAATAGAATAGAGTTATGGTATAGTAAAGGTAATGTTATTTGTGGAGAGGGGTATACAGATGTCTGATTCGACACCGGAGATAATTGAAAATCAAGAATTAAAAGCGAAAGTTTTGGAGCACTTAGAGACAGTAATCGATCCTGAGTTAGGTATTGATATTGTTAATATCGGTTTAGTTTATGATGTTATACTATTTGAGGATAAATCTTGTGAAGTTAGAATTACATTAACGACAATGGGTTGCCCATTTGCCGATGTAATTGAAGATAATATCCGAGAAGCGGTACAGCAAATTCCTGAGATTAAGGCTGTTCAAGTAAAATTAGTTTGGTATCCAGCTTGGACACCCGATAAACTTTCGAGATATGCGAAAATAGCTTTAGGTATTCGTTAAATTTACACTACCTCTTAGATATTATTCTAGGAGGTTTCTGTATCATCTTATACTGGATATTTATCTATCATTTCGAATCATATGAAATAATTGGTATAATAGTTGACTAGGGGGGATTCGATGTTCACAAATTTACAAGTTATTACTTCAAACTCACTAATGCGAAGCACATTAACTGTTCCAGAATTGTTAAAATTAGCTAAAAAACAAGGACATCGTGCACTAGCCTTAACCGATAAGAATTCGCTACATGGAGCGATTGAGTTTTATGAACAGGCTAAAGAAATAGGAATTAAACCCATTATTGGTTTAACATTAGATGTCCAGGGACATGTTTTTACAAATATTGAGTATCCATTAATTTTATTAGCTAAAAACTTAAAGGGCTACGAACACTTGGTGCAATTATCTTCTTTATATCATTTGAATCGTAATAATCCTATTAAAATACATGAATTATTTAGTATGAGTGATGATTTAATTGTTATTTCACCAGATGAAGAAGGGGAAATCGGCCAACTTCTTAAAGTGGGTAATATTAAAGATGCCAATGACTATACGACCTATATGTCGGACAATTTAAAAGATTATTATTTGGGTTTATCCCTTCAAAATCAAGAAGATGAAAAGTTAAACTTTTATAGACAGACAGAAGCTCCAGTCGTCGCTTTGGGTAATGTGCAATACTTAACCCCAGAAGATGCTTTGCCAACAAAGGTTTTAAGAGTATTAGAATCTGAGATGCCACTTGGTGAAGAAAATCAAGCATCCATTAATCATTTTTTAGGCCAAAATAACGGAGATTTCTCTTTAAGGGATCCTAACATTCTTTATAATGAGTACAAATTACTAGGCTTTGAAGAAGCAGCTAAAGAAACGGAAAGAATTGCCGAGATAGTTGATATAGCGATTAAATTAGGTAAACATAAAATGCCTACTTTCGAAGTTCCAAAAGGTCAAACTTCAGACACATACTTAAGAGATCTTTGTGAAAAAAATCTAGGGGACCGAGTAGAGCATGTTACATCTTCTTATACTGATCGTTTAGATAAAGAGTTAAATGTTATTTCAGAAATGGGTTTCTCGGATTACTTTTTAATTGTTTGGGATATTATGATATATGCTCATCAAGAGAATATCTTTACGGGTTCTGGTCGTGGTTCGGCTGCAGGATCACTCGTCGCATTCTTATTAGAAATTACAAATGTGGACCCGATTAAGTATAACTTATTATTTGAGCGTTTTTTAAATAAAGAACGTTTTACACTACCCGATATTGATTTGGATTTTCCAGACGATAAACGCGAACAGATTTTAAACTATATTTTCAACCGGTATGGTTCGGAAAATGTTGCACAAATTGGTACAATCGGTACATACGGAGCTAAATCAGCGATACGAGATGTCAATCGTGTATTTGGACAGACACAAGAACAGATTCGAACTTGGGCTCAGTCCATTCCAAACGGTCCAGATATGACGCTAGAGAAAGCTATTAAAGATACAAGTTTTCAGACACTGGTGAATGAAAGTGCATTAAATAGAAGAATCTATGATGTGGCACTGAAAATAGAAGGAAGTAATCGTCATGTATCCACTCATGCGGCTGCAGTCGTTATATCTGACGAACCGATTATTAATCGAGTTCCTCTTCAAGAGGGAAGCGGAGAGATTCATCTCACACAGTACACTATGGATAGTGTCGAAAAAGTTGGTCTTTTAAAGTTGGATATATTAGGATTACGAAATCTTACTATACTATCTGACAGTCTAAAATTTGTTTCATATGAGAATAACGGAAAAAAATTGGATATCGACAATATTCCAATCGATGATGATTCAACTTTAGAAATATTTCGCCAAGGTGCAACCGATGGTGTATTCCAGTTTGAGTCTCCGGGAATTCGTCGAGTTCTAAGACAACTCCAGCCAAACTCATTTGAAGACGTTGTTGCAGTAAATGCGTTATATCGACCAGGCCCAATGGAACAAATTGATACCTTTATAAAACGTAAAAATGGTCAAGAATCGATTCAATACCCACATGATGACCTGAAAGAAATTTTAGAAGTGACATATGGTATTATGGTCTACCAAGAACAAGTCATGCAAGTCGCTTCAAAATTAGCTGGGTACACACTAAATGAGGCAGATATTTTAAGACGGGCGATTTCTAAGAAAGACCATATAGCTATTGAAGAAGGACGTAAAGACTTTGTTGCAGGCTCAGTAAGTAATGGTTATACTAAAGAAACAGCTTTAGAAGTGTATGGTTATATCGAACGATTCGCAGACTATGGCTTCAATCGTTCGCACGCGGTTGCATACTCTAAGATTGCTTATCAATTGGCCTTTATGAAAGCTAATTTTCCAGCAACATTTTTCACTTCTGTTATGCGATCTTCGAGTAAAGATAAAATAAAAACACTTATCGCTGAAGCTAAAAATATGCAAGTTACTTTCTTGGGTCCGAATATAAATCAAAGTTTTCAATCTTTTGTTATTGAAAAGGGTAAAATTCGTTTTGGCTTTGAAATTATTCAAGGACTCCCACGAAACTTTACTAAAGATATTATCAGCGAACGGCGAAACAATGGTAAATATAAAGATTTAATTGATTTTTTAAGTCGTGTTGATTCTAAATGGCTTAAAACTGAATACATTTTGCCTCTGGTCCAAAGTGGTGCATTTGATGGCTTAACACATAACCGCTCCTCATTACTTCACTCACTTACGAGTGTGCTTGAAAGTATAGGTATGAGTCATGGTAATATGGAGTTGTTCCATATCTTCGCTCCATCGATTACAGATAAACCAGAACTATCGGATGAAGAGAAGATGCATTTAGAATTTGAAGTGACAGGTTACTATTTCTCTGCTGAACCTGGCGAAAAGTATAAACAATTGAGAAACGATTCGAGTATCAGCTATTTACAAAACGGTGAAAGCAACAAGTATTTAAAGGTATTAGTTGTGGTGGATAAAATCAAACGAATTCAAACAAAAAATGGTGAACCCATGTCTTTTGCAGATGTGACAGACAATTCAGGAAAAGGAAATCTGACTCTATTCCCAAACACTCATCGTCGTTTTATTCAGCATTTCGAGGAGGGTGACACGATATTAGTCGAAGGAAAAGTCGAAAGCACTGAACCAAGTGTTAAAATAATCGTGAATAAAATCGTCCATGCTGATG
>DAIOTD010000001.1:46454-50586 GCA_036752205.1 Atopostipes sp. | reverse complement strand
CTGAACCAAGTGTTAAAATAATCGTGAATAAAATCGTCCATGCTGATGAATTAATGAATAATCTTAATAAGCAGGATGCTTCAAAAGAAAACACGAAAAATATTTTTGAAACAAAAGACGTTTTATATATTCGATTTAAATCGCTCCAAGATGAAAAAAAGAAGAGACAAGCTTTGTTAGAAGTTTTGAAAGTGCATCATGGAACGACGCCAGTTATTATCTACGATGAGAAGACACAACAGCAAAAAGCTTTTAAAGAAAAGTATTTTATAAATATGACAGATAAATTGTCAGAAATACTCGAAAAAATGTTTGGTCATGATAATTTTATGTTAAAAAATGTTAAAAAATGAAATAAAGTCCAGAAGTTTCAAGACTTCAAGAACAAAAAATGATAGAATAGCTATTGGAAGATTATTTATTAGTCTTGAAATAGATTATTTATAATTAAGGTGGTTAATAATGAAAAGAATTGGTGTAATGACAAGTGGTGGAGACGCCCCAGGTATGAATGCTGCAGTTCGAGCAGTTGTACGTCGTGGAGAGTCTCTAGGCCTAGAAGTTTATGGTATTCGTAACGGCTATAAAGGTCTTGTCGATGGAGATATTCAAAGAATTACTTCAGGTGATGTAGGAGGAATCCTAAACCGAGGTGGAACGATGCTTTTCTCAGCACGTTATCCAGAGTTTGCAAACCCAGAAGGACAACTTAAAGGAATCGAACAACTTAAAATGTTTGGTATCGAAGGGGTAGTCGTTATTGGAGGAGACGGTTCATTTAAAGGTGCTCAAGCCCTTTCGAATCAAGGTTTCCCAACAGTAGGAATTCCAGGTACTATTGATAATGATATTGCTGGTACGGATTACACGCTTGGTTTTGATACAACTGTTAACACAGTAATCGAAGCATTAGATCGTGTACGTGACACGGCAGGATCACATGGACGTGTACTGGTAGTAGAGGTTATGGGACGTGGCGCTGGAGATATCGCTCTTTGGAGTGGTATAGGTAGTGGCGCTGAAGCAATCGTCGTACCTGAAATCGAATACGACCTTGAGGAAATTGTCGCAACTATTAAATCTGGTTTTGCGCACGGAAAAAACCAAGGATTAATTGTCTTAGCTGAAGGCGTTATGTCTGCTCCAGAGTTTATAGAAAAGATTCAAGAAATTGATGATTCATTTAATATTCGTGATGTTGTTTTAGGTCACATCCAACGTGGTGGACAGCCATCTGCACGCGACCGTGTTCTAGGAAGTCGATTCGGAGCAAAAGCTGTTGAGTTGCTAGAAGAAGGTGTATCAGGGGTATGTGTTGCTCTAATTGATGAAGAAATTGGAGCCAATGACTTCGATGATGTCTTTAACAATCTAGTACACCAACCAAAATTACAGTTACACGAATTAAATAAGTATTTAATTTAAATAATGTGATTAAATAAATGTGGCGATAAAAATGCCATTTAGAAAAGGAAGGAAAGCACTAAGATGAAAAAAACTAAGATCGTATGTACTATAGGACCAGCAAGTGAGTCTCCAGAAATATTAGAACAATTAATTGGAGCGGGTATGAACGTAGCTCGTTTAAACTTCTCACATGGAGATCACGATGAGCATTTAGTCAGAATTAACAGAATCCGTGAGATTTCTAAAAAATTAGGAACACCAATTGGTATCATGTTAGATACAAAAGGTCCTGAAATCCGCACACATAAAATGGCCGAAGAAGTTATTCATTTAACAAAAGGTTCAGAAGTGCGTATTTCAATGAAAGAAGTTGTTGGAACTGCAGAAAAATTCTCAGTTTCTTATGACGGACTGATTAACGACGTTGAAATGGGAATGCCTATTTTACTAGACGATGGTTTAGTAGAATTACAGGTAACAGGTATTGATGAAGAAAATCAAGAAATTATTACAAAAGCTATCAATACGGGTGACTTAAAGAACAACAAGGGTGTTAACGTTCCAGGTGCTTCATTAAACTTACCAGGTTTAACGGATAAAGACCGTTCTGATATCGAATTTGGAATTAAACAAGGTGTGACTTTCATCGCTGCTTCATTTGTACGTCGTACAAGTGATGTACTTGAAATTAAAGATATCTTAGAGAAAAATGACGCATTACACATTCAAATCATTCCTAAGATTGAAAACCAAGAAGGTGTAGACAACTTAGATGAAATCATCGCAGTATCAGATGGTTTAATGGTTGCTCGTGGTGACTTAGGTGTTGAGATTCCAGTTGAAGAAGTTCCAATCGTTCAAAAAGAAATGATTGCAAAATGTCGTCGTGCTGGTAAGCCAGTCATTACAGCGACTCAAATGTTAGATTCAATGCAAGATAACCCACGTCCTACACGTGCAGAAGCTTCTGACGTCGCGAACGCTATTTTTGATGGTACTGACGCTATTATGCTTTCAGGTGAAACAGCAGCAGGAGACTATCCAGTTGAAGCTGTTAACACAATGAGCAATATTGCAGTACGTACAGAACGTTCATTAATGGATCAAGATGCTTACTCTCTAAAAGCTTATGATCAAGAAGATACAACTGAAGCTATTGGACAAGCAGTTGGTCATACAGCGAAGAACTTAAATATTCAAACAATCGTAGCTGCAACTGACTCCGGTCATACAGCTCGTATGATTTCAAAATACCGTCCTAAAGCAGATATTGTAGCAATGACTTTCTCTGAAGATACAGCTCATGCACTTACATTAAAATGGGGCGTTGTGCCAATTGTATCTGAAAAACCAGAAACTACGGATGACATGTTTAACTTAGCTTCAACATATGTTGTTGAGCACGGATTTGCATCTGAAGGTGACTTAATCTTAATCACTGCTGGTGTACCAGTTGGTGAAAGTGGAACAACGAACTTAATGAAAATCCAAATGATTGGTTCTAAATTAGTTCAAGGTCAAGGTATTGGAAGTGGAACAGTTGTTGGTCGTGCTGTAGTAGCAGATAACGCAACTGATGCAATCCAAAACATGACAGATGGTGCTATCTTAGTGGTTAAAACAACTGATAAAGACTATCTACCAGCAATTGAGAAAGCTTCAGCAATCGTTGTTGAGCAAGGTGGATTAACTTCACATGCTGCAGTAGTTGGTATTGCTATGGGAATTCCTGTAGTTGTTGCAGCTGAATCATCAACATCATTAGTTAATAATGGTGAATTAATTACTGTTGATAGCCGTCGTGGTATTGTATACCGTGGTGAAACAGTCGCAATTTAAAGTTACGAATTAACTAAAAACTAGTTAAGCTTAGGACTTTGCATGAATTATGCAAGGTCCTTTCTTTATTTAAGAGATAATCAACGGTATAATATAGAAGATTAAATAAAAGGGGGCAAGAAAATGAATAATATATTAGGTTCAATCGCAACCGCAATGGTTATAGACAAGAACGAAAAGAACCTCTTTGTCCAAAAAGATGGATTAACCATTAAAGTTGTTGATAAAGACCCAAAAATGTTCGATCTTGGTGATATGGTCGAAGGATTTGTATACATTAACCAAAAAGATGAATACGTTATGATGACAGAAGAACCGAAAATTCAATATGGGGTATACGGTTTAGGTGAAGTTGTTGCTGTACAACATGATTTAGGTGTATTTGTTGATGTAGGTTGGATTGGCAAAGATTTAGTTGTCTCATTAGATGATTTACCATTATTAAAAAATGTATGGCCGAGAAAAGGCGACATGCTTTTAATAACACCTATAGTGGATGACAAAGATCGTATGTGGGGTAAGTTAGCAGATGTGAATTATTATGTGGAAACTGCCAAAGCCGCTTCTGAAGATATGCATAATACGGATGTAACAGGTCGAATAGTTAGTGCTTTAAAAGCAGGAAGCTATGTACAACTAGAGGATGGCTACGTCGGCTTTATCCATCCAAGCGAAAGAGATGAAGAACCTCGTTTAGGAAAAGAAGTGAATGGACGAGTTGTTGGATTACGTGATGATAATATTCTTTACGTTTCTTTAATGCCACGAGCTCACGAAGCTTTGGATGACGATGCAGCAATGATTTTAGAAATTTTAAAACGCACAGAAGAGCATCGTATACCTTATCATGATAAAAGTGATCCAGAAGAAATTAGAACATACTTTG
>DAIOTD010000001.1:34530-46354 GCA_036752205.1 Atopostipes sp. | reverse complement strand
CATCGTATACCTTATCATGATAAAAGTGATCCAGAAGAAATTAGAACATACTTTGGTATTAGTAAAGGACAATTTAAAAGAGCTGTTGGCCGATTAATGAAAAACAATCTCGCTAAGCAAGATAAAGAGGGAACTTTCATGACAGAAGAGGCAATTGAGAGAGAATTGTAATTTTAAAATAATATACGAATACTATTTATGTAAAAATATCATGTCAAATATTTGATGAGATGGGAAGTTATGAAGATGCCGGAAAATGCCAATTTAATACGTGAAGAAATCAGCATGAAGTTAAAACAAGCTGGTTATAAACTGACACCGCAGCGTGAAGTTACGGTCGCGACATTGATTGAACATCAGACGGAACTTCTAACGGCTGAAGAAATTTTTATGGCTGTAAAGTTAAAAAATAATTCAATCGGTCTAGCCACTGTTTACAGAACACTAGACCTATTAGACGAGCTTAAAATTGTGAATAAAAAGCAATTTCACGATGGCTTAACTCGTTATGACTTATTCCAATCATCAAATAAAGCACAACCTTATTATTTAGTGTGCTCGGATTGTGGAAGTGTGGAAGAAATCAGAGTAGATATCTTTGAGAATGTGTCGAATTATATAAAAGATAATCACCAGTTTGTAGTAAGCATACAAGATGTAACGTTTCACGGTCGTTGTAAAATGTGTCAAAAAAGTGAGAGGGTATAAGTGGCAGAAAAAAAGATAAATCAAAACCCAGTAGAGGAATACTTAATGCATCTAAAGATTGAAAGAGGGCTTGCTGACAATTCAATTGAAAGTTATCAAAGAGATATTAAGCACTATACTCAATTTTTAGAGAAAGAAAAAATAAACGATTGGAATGAGATTGATCGATACGTCATCGTGCTTTTTTTACAGCGCTTGAAAGAAAGTGGAAAGTCCGATAATTCTATCATTCGAATGACCTCTTCTTTGAGACAGTTTCATCAATTTATGAGACAAGAGAAGTTCACGATTAAAGATGTGATGCAGTCTGTCGATACGCCGAAAAAGGCGGAAACTTTACCAAAAGTGATGTCTATGAAAGAAGTCGATAAACTACTAGAGACTCCAGACACTGAAACTGAAATTGGATTACGAGACCGTGCTATTCTAGAAGTGATGTACGCAACAGGATTAAGAATCTCTGAGTTGATTAATCTTAAAATGAATGAATTACATCTTACAATGGGGTTCATTCAAACGATTGGTAAAGGGAATAAAGAACGTATCCTACCAATTGGTGGAATGGCGATTCAGTATCTTAATGAATATCTAGAAGATAGCCGACCAATATTTGAAAGTCGATCAGCAGAAGAATCCCCATATGTATTTTTAAATAGCCGTGGTAAAGGGCTTTCACGACAAGGTGTTTGGAAGAACATCAAGAAAACCGTGCAATTAGCTGGGATTAAACAGAACGTGACGCCTCATATGATACGTCACTCTTTTGCAACGCATCTATTAGAAAATGGTGCAGACTTAAGAATTGTTCAAGAGTTATTGGGTCATTCTGATATTTCAACCACACAAATCTATACACATATTACTAAAGCAAGAATGAAAGACATTTACAAAGAGTATCATCCAAGAGCAACAATTGAAAAATAAAAAATTAAGAGTAGGTGACGGAAAATGTTTAAAAGAATACATTTAGTAGTTTTAGATTCAGTCGGTATAGGAGAGGCTCCAGATGCAGTTGAGTTTGGTGATGAAGGTTCGCATACATTAGGTCATATTGCAGAGGTAGCTGGTTTAACGGTTCCAAATATGCAAAAAATGGGGCTAGGTAATATCGAAACTTTAAAAGGTATTGATCCTGCAGAAAGTCCTCAAGCTTATCACACGAAACTAGAAGAAGTTTCGGTCGGTAAGGATACGATGACAGGGCACTGGGAAATAGCAGGTTTACGAATTGATAAGCCTTTCCGCGTGTTTCCAGATGGATTCCCTGAAGAGTTAGTCAGACAAATCGAGGACCATACAGGAAGAAAGATTGTAGCAAATCGTCCTGCTTCAGGTACTCAGATAATTGACGAGTGGGGTGAGCATCAAATGGAGACAGGTGATTTAATTGTTTATACATCAGCAGACCCTGTACTACAAATTGCTGCGCACGAAGATATTATTCCATTAGAAGAGCTATATGAAATTTGTGAGTACGTTCGTGAAATAACAAAAGATGACCCATATATGATTGGACGTATTATTGCTCGTCCATATGTTGGAGAGCCGGGTAACTTTACACGTACAAGTAATCGTCATGATTATGCACTAGATCCATTTGGTAAAACAATGTTAGACTCTTTAAAAGAAGCAGATTTAGATGTTGTTTCAATTGGAAAAATCGTTGATATCTTTAACGAAAAAGGTATTACAAAGGCTGTTCGTACGGAATCAAATATGGACGGGGTAGACAAATTAATTGAAGAAATGAAACAAGACTTCACTGGGTTAAGTTTCACAAACCTTGTAGACTTTGATGCCCTATACGGCCACAGACGTAACCCGGAAGGCTACCGGGACGCAATTGAAGACTTTGATGCAAGAATGCCTGAGATATTTGAAAACTTACAGGACGATGATTTATTAATCTTGACTGCTGATCATGGTAATGACCCAACATTCCCAGGAACAGATCATACGAGAGAGTATGTTCCGTTATTAGCGTATAGCAAGAAATTAACACAACCTGGAGAATTAAAACAAGGTTACTTTGCAGATATTTCAGCAACTATTTTAGAAAACTTTGGTTTAAATGCAATGGAAAATGGTCATAGTTTCTTAGACCAATTAAAATAATAATCTATAAATTAATCAATGGAGGCTATTTTTATGACAGAAAAAGTCGTTTTTGCACGAGCAAAAGAAGCAGCACAATACATTAAAGATCAAGGTGTTGACACATTAGAGGTAGGTTTAATACTTGGCTCAGGTTTAGGTGAGTTAGCGGATGAAATTGAGGACCGTGTAGTTATTCAATATACCGATATCCCTTCTTTCCCAGTTTCTACAGTAGAAGGACATGCGGGACAATTAGTATGTGGAACTTTAGGCGGTAAGAAAGTTATTGCTCTTCAAGGTCGTTTCCACTACTACGAAGGTTATACGATGGAAGTTGTTACTTTCCCAATTCGTGTAATGAGTGAACTAGGTGTGGAATCAATGATCGTTACAAACGCTGCTGGTGGAGTGAACCGTGATTTTACACCAGGCGACTTAATGATGATTACAGATCACATTAACTTCTTTGGTACCAACCCATTAATTGGAGCAAACGATGAAGAACGTGGACCTCGTTTCCCAGACTTATCACAAGCTTACGATTTAGAGTACCAAACGTTTATTAAAGAAGCAGCAACTGAATTAGACCTTCCATTAAAAGAAGGAGTATACTTTGGTATGACTGGTCCAACATATGAATCTCCTGCAGAAATCCGTATGATCAATACACTTGGTGGAGACTCTGTTGGTATGTCGACCGTTCCAGAAGTAATTGTTGCTCGCCATGCAGGTATCCGTGTAGCAGGAATTAGCTGTATTACAAACTTTGCGGCTGGATTAGGTGGAGAACTAAACCACGAGGACGTTATTGAAGTATCTACTAAGATTCGTTCATCGTTCAAATCTCTAGTTGTCACATTACTAGAAAAAATGTAATTTATAATTTTTTAGCAATTTACTTTCGTACAGTTTAGAGCTGTTTGGAAGTAGATTGCTTTTTCCTTTTAAAGCAAGAAACTCAAGTTTATTTATGGTATTATCGATTATAATGTTGTTATCAGTATAGATTTAGAATATAAGTTTTCACAAGTTCTCTTAAATGATGTATAATAATTACTTGCAGCTTAATGAAAGTAGGGTTAATCAATGAATTATAATCAAGATCCTAATCAAATAAATGACAAAGGTCATTTAGAGATTGATGGATTAGATGCTGTAGAATTAGCGAATCAGTATGGAACACCGTTACTAATTTATAATCTTTCAACCGTGCGAGATAATATAAATAAATACAAACGAGCTTTAAGAAAATATCCATATAGAAGTGGTATCTCATACGCAAGTAAAGCGTTTTCTTCTTTGGCGATGTACCAAATTATTGCACAAGAAGATGTGTCAATTGATGTTGTGTCAGGTGGAGAATTATACCTAGCAAAGCAAGCTGGATTTCCCAGCAATAAGATAAATTTTCATGGGAATAATAAGTCGAAATCTGAATTAATCAGTGCTTTAGATTATAACATTGGTTACTTTATCGTGGATAACTTTCATGAATTAGATATGCTAAATGAGATAACCAAAGAACGAAAACAAATGACTAAAGTATTAATTCGCGTTACGCCTGGAGTAGATGCGGATACGCATAAACATATTTTAACAGGTAATGTGGATTCGAAGTTCGGCTTTGATTTACAAAGCGGACAAGCTGAAAAAGCAGTTCGTATAGCTATGGAAGCTGAATACTTACAGCTAGATGGTTTGCATATGCATATCGGCTCTCAAATTTTTGAGAGTGATAGTTATATACTAGCTATGACGCATATTTTAGACTATGTAATCGAATGGAATCGACAATTCAATTTCACGCTTGATATCTTTAATATTGGTGGTGGCTTTGGAATCCAGCACATTCCAGATAAACAAGAAAAATTGGCTGAGAATCAACTGGAAGAAATAGGGACTGAACTCACTAGATTATTTGATGAAATAGGCTTACCTTATCCTGAGCTATGGATTGAACCGGGCCGCAGTATTGTTGGAGAAGCTGGAACGACAATTTATGAATTAGGTAGTCAAAAAGTATTACCAGATGTTCGACACTACATAGCTGTTGATGGTGGAATGGCCGACAATTTGAGACCAGCTTTATATGGTGCTGAGTATTATGCTAAGGTAGCGAACCGAATGAATGCAAAACCCCAAAATACAGTGTCAATCGCAGGAAAAGCCTGTGAGTCAGGAGACATGCTGATATGGGATTTAGAACTCCCTGAGATAGAAGTTGGCGATAAACTAGCTGTATTTAACACTGGAGACTATTCATTTGCTATGGCGAGTAACTACAATCGACTTACAAAACCAGCTGTCGTATTCGTCGAGAACGGTAAACATTTCTTAGCTATACGAAGAGAAACACCTGAAGACTTTATGCGATTTGAAGAGAGATTACCAAAGGATTTTTAACCATAAAAGCATAAGAGTTAGTAACATGGATAGGAGACTAGACATGTAATGGAGGAAAAAAATGCTTATTCGATATAATGATGACTTTAAAAAGATAGCGATGGGATTATTGTCTTACGTACCTGACTTAAAGGAACCCTCGAGAATTGAAGAAGAAATTGAGTGGTATGAATCAGAAGATTATAGACAATTATACCTGTGGAAGAGCGAAGAAACTGGCAACTTAATAGGTTTAGTAGGAATAGAGGTTGAAGAACTCGTTCTACTACGCCATATTAGTATTGATCCATCGTACAGAAATGAAGGATTATCCTTTGAAATTCTAGATGCCTTAAAGGATCAATACCCTGAGAAAACACTGGTTTCGACACTGGAAACTGCTTCCCTCATCTCATCGTGGCAAAAGAAAACAAATAGATAAAATAAAAAGATAATCGTTGGAGGTGATATGTTTGAAGCAAAAGGAAATAATCGAAACTGAATTCTTAACTTTAGAACTGGATGCTTTTGAGGGACCATTGGATTTATTACTTCATTTAATCAAACAAATGGAGATTGATATTTATGATATCCCTATAGCCAAAATCACTGATCAATATATGGATTATATTCATAGAATGCAAACAATTGAAATTGATATAGCCAGTGAGTATTTTGTGATGGCAGCAACCTTAATGCGCATTAAAAGTGAGATGTTAGTTCCGCGAAATGAGAATCATGCAGCAATGGAAGAAGACTTCTATGACGAAGAAGATCCGCGTAAACAGTTAATTGATTTACTGTTGGAGTATAAACAAATTAAAGAAGTCATTCCTAAGTTCGAAGAGCGGTCAAAAGATAGAGCCGGCTACTTTGGTAAAGACCCTTCAAATATATCAGATTACCAAGAAACGATTGAACTAAAGGATCAAGGTTTGACACCAGATGATTTAGCTAGGATTTTTAGAGAAGTATTACAAAGGCACCAGTTAGAGATGCCACAACCTACAATGATTGAAGCCGATGAAGTAACCGTTATTGAACGGATGGAAGATATCAGAATGTTAATTTTAAATGCTGAAAATAGGGAGATAAGTTTCTCGCAATTAATTGAACGACCAACCCGAAAGGGAATTGTTGTAACTTTTTTAGCATTACTTGAATTGATTAAAGACAATCGCGTACTTGTTAATCAAGAAACGATAAAGTCTGATATCTCAATAAAAATGATTGAAGACTAGGAAGAAAAGTAGGGGTAAAATGAACGATTTAGGGATGATTGAAGCCATATTATTTGTAGCAGGAGATGAAGGTTTAACCTTAGAAGAGTTGTCGAAACTAACAGATAAATCAATAGATGCGATGGCTATCCTAATAGAAGATTTAGCCATTAAATACCATAATGATGAAGAAAGTGGATTATTATTAATTGAAACGGCCAATAAATTTCAAATGGTTACGAAAAAAGAATATGCTGAAGCGATTAAGCGTTATGCACAATCTCCTTTTTCTCAAACATTAAGCCGTCCATTACTTGAAACGTTAGCTATTATTGCCTACAAACAGCCTATCACTCGAATTGAAGTAGAAGAAATTCGAGGCGTACAAGTTGCAAGTAATCTTCAAAAATTAAGAACAAGACAACTGATTGAGGAAGTCGGACGATTAGATAAACCAGGTAGACCTTTACTTTACGGAACAACACCTTACTTTTTAGATTACTTTGGTGTAAACTCAATTGAAGAACTACCAGAATTAACTGATTTAGAAGCAGATGATGAAATATCCGATTTATTTTATAAAAATTTTCAAGAAACTATGGATGATTATGAAACTGAAAAAACAGAGTAAAGTAGAAGAGGAAGAATTAAATGGAAAGATTACAAAAAGTTATGGCACATGCTGGAATCGCTTCTCGTCGAAAGTCAGAAGAAATTATTGGGCAGGGTAGAGTTACCGTTAATGGTGAAGTTGTAAAAGAACTAGGTACCAAAGTATCTGCGAATGATACGATTACAGTAGATGGTGTGCCGATTCAGCGAGAACAAAAGGTTTATATCTTATTAAATAAACCTAGAGAAACAATTTCAACGGTGGATGATGATAAAAATCGTGAAACAGTTGTAGAGTTAATTGAAGGTATTGAAGAACGTATTTATCCAGTAGGTCGTCTAGACTGGGATACAACGGGTGCATTACTTTTAACGAATGATGGTGAATTGTCCTTTAAGTTAACACACCCAAGTTTTGAGTTTCCAAAAACTTATGTCGTAAAAGCTAAAGGACATATGCAGAAAAAAGATGGTGCTAGGTTAGCAAAAGGTATCAAATTAGATGGCGTCATGACTGCACCAGCAAAAGTAAGTATCTTAAGTTATGATCGACCTTCGAATACAACGATGGCCCGTATTACGCTTCATGAAGGTAAAAATCATCAAGTAAAAAATATGTTCCAAGAAATTGGTTATCCCGTTGATAAATTAACGAGAGAAAAATTCGGGTTCCTAACAACGGATGGGTTACAATCAGGGGAGTGGCGTTTCTTAACACCGCATGAAATTAAACAATTAGAACATATTGTGAGCCAATAAAAGTAATTGGCTAAAATAATGGTTTTAATTCGGAACGATTACTGTACAAAAACGTACATGTATTATACAATATAGTTAATATAAGAAATGATTCGTCTTCAGGGGCAGGGTGAGAATCCCGACCGGTGGTAAAGTCCACGAACTGTATCTATTTAAGGATACGGCTGAACTGGTGTAATTCCAGTACCGACAGTAAAGTCTGGTATAAAGAAGATGGAGCTTTTAAGCATACGATTAATGTATGTAAATGTAGCTCTATTTATTATCCTGATGATAATAAATAGGCTTTTTTTATTAGCTCTCGCTCAATAGATGAATCCTTTTAAATTACATTGCTGAAAACAGCAAAAATTTATAGGAGGATTTTAGATGGTAGAACAAAGAACAAAGAAAATGGTTACAGTAGGTATATTGGCAGCTTTAGCGTGGGTTATTTCCGTGTTTTCCTTTCCGTTATTACCCTGGGCACCATTTTTAAAAATAGATTTTAGCGATTTGCCAATATTGTTTGGGATGTATGTATATGGACCGGTTTCGGGTATAGGAATTGCAGCGATTCGCTCTTTACTTTCATATGTTACAACCGGTGGAGAAGCTGGATTTCCAATAGGTGATACGACAGCATTTATTGCAACATTGTCTTTCACTTTACCAATATATTTTGTTATCCGAAATAAGAAACCAGCGGTGAAACAATCATTTATAGCGGGTATCACGGCAACTCTTTCAATAACAACTATAATGGCTGTTCTAAATTGGTTAGTAATTGCGCCTCTTTATATGAGAGTTATGGGATTTAATGTAGGATCCATGCGAGAGTATTTAACGATTTCAGTTATTCCATTCAACTTAGTTAAAGGAGCTATTGTTTCGCTTATTTTTTTCACAACGTTTTATAAACTTTATGATTATTTAGAGAAATTAAAAAATAGCACGCCACTAGCTCATAATCATATGACAAATTTAAAATAACATATATTTAACACTGGTTTACTTAGTCAATTTATTTTATGACTAGGGAGACCAGTTTTTTTGATGCAAATATGGGAATATTCGCACTTCATATTCTTCTCAAAACCTAGTACAATGAATAGAATGATTGAGAAGGAGGGATATAATGAATTATAAAGAATATTATTTATTGAGTTTTTTTAATTTACAAGAACCGACCAGCAGTTCTCAATTATTACATGTCTTTCAAGGTAAACGAACTCCCTCTATGCTTTATTTAACTGAAAAGAATGGTTGGCATCATGCTTTTTCGCAGTTCAAACGCATTACAATTGAAGAAATAGAAGAGACTGTCCAGCAATTTCTCCAAAAAGAGTGGCTATCTCCTAAAGAAAAGGGATTTGTACTGACTGAAATAGGATTTAATGAGTTAGAGTTATATTTCAACCAACGGTATTTTCCAAAAGTAAATCGATTTACGAATCTTAATATTCGTTCGAGTTTCTGGGAGAGGTACCAACTTTTCGCACAAACTTTTTCAGAAATGACTTATGAAAACCAGCACTATTCACCCGTAATAAAGCATCCGCATCATCAGGAAAATGTCCGATTACTTTTTCGGCAATATCCCGGGCAAAGGAAAGAGCTAGTCAAAAAATGGGTTGAAGAACAAATGTTTTTGTTTACTCATTTAGAGGAGAGTCATTCGAATGCTATAATCGCACAATTATCGGGTCATAAAAGAATAGGTGAAACGAAGTCGCAACTACAAGAATATCTTGAAATGGATCAATTAGAGTATGCCTTATTCCATCAAGATATCATTGAAGAAATTCTAAATTTAATAGAAGAAAAATCAGAAGTCTTGGTTCTTTTGTACGCAATCGTTTACCAACTTCATCGCGAGACGAATTATGGCTTATCTTCAAGCACTTATATTTCTTATGAATTACTAAAGCAAGGATTCGATATTGTTAATATAGCAAGCAGACGTCAGTTAAAAGAAAATACGATTCGTGAACATATTTTAGAAATGGCTTTTGTGTTCTATGATTTTCCAATCGAAAAATATATACCACAACCGATATATCATCAGCTCCATAAAGGTTTTGAAACGATTGATAATTATACGTATAGAGATGCTAAGGAAGCTATGGATCATTTAGAATTTATGCATTATCGACTAGTCGAGATAGAGAGGATTCGGATGAATGACTAATCAGTTGAATCAATTATTATTGGATAAGTTTGGCTATTCGAGTTTTCGCCCCGGGCAAAAAGAGGCTATCCAATCTGTATTGTCGGGTCGGGATACTTTGGTTATGCTACCGACGGGAACTGGAAAATCTTTATGCTATCAGTTACCGGCTTACTTAACTGATGGATTGATTTTAATCGTTTCACCACTGCTGTCGCTCATGCAAGATCAGGTTGAGAATTTGAAATTAATGGGTGAAAAGCGAGTTGTAGCACTCAATAGTTTAACACCTTATTCAGAAAGAAATCGAATTTTTAAACGAATGAATCAGTACCGCTATATTTATACATCGCCTGAGATGCTTCAAAATAATGAAGTAATGAAGCATTTGAAACAAATTAAAATTAGTTTATTTGTTATTGATGAAGCACATTGTATATCTCACTGGGGAACAGACTTTAGACCAGATTATTTATCGTTAGCAAATATTCGTAAGCAATTAAATAATCCGATTACAATGGCACTTACAGCGACTGCTACAGCCCAAGTCCGTGACGAGATCATCCAGTTTCTCGATTTAGACAAGCGAGAAACGGCACAAATTATCCAGTCGGTTGATCGCCCCGAAATTAAGTTTATTGTCGAACATTGTAAAGGTGACAAGTTCGATAAAATCATCCATTATGTGAAGAGTATTCAAGGGGCTGGCGTCATTTATTTCATGAGTAAAAAGTTAGCGGATGATGTGGCTAGAATCTTAAGGAATGAGTATCGTATTAATGCTGAAAGTTACCATTCAGATATCGATGGTGATGATAAAATAAAAATACAACAGCAGTTTTTAAATAACGAAATCCAGGTTATCTGTGCTACAAGTGCTTTTGGAATGGGTTTTGATAAAAAAGATATTCGTTATGTTATTCATTACCATTTACCGGATTCCCCTGAAATGTACTTACAGGAAGTTGGACGGGCAAGTCGAGATGGAAATTTAGGACTTGGGATATTACTTTATCAACCAGGTGACGAACAAATACAACGACATTTTATTGAAGAGACTTTCGTAACAAGAGAAGAGTTAATGCTTGTGGCTCAAAAAGGAAATAAAATTCAGTTTTCAGAAGACTATATGTTAAAATTAGCTGAATATTTCTTGGATAAGCATGATACAGTTGATGATGCTTATAGAGACGTTTCTTTAAGAAAAGAAAACAAGTTAAAACAGGTAGAATATATGGTTCGATATACTTATGATGCAATATGCAAACGTAAAATGCTATTGGATTATTTTAATGAAAAAAATAATACTACACTAGATGTCTGCTGTACACATTGTGGGTTAGATCAAACATTACTCTACAATCAGTTGAACGAATTAAGTTACGTACAATCTGAATCAAGTAGTACAATTACTAATTGGCATGAAACATTTAAAGCTTTGTATAATATTGACTAACGTTTTATAGAAATATTTGCTACAATAGAAACTGAAACAATAACGGAAGGACGGAGTCTTATGAGCAGAAAGAATAACGATAAATCACAAGACGAGGAAATTTGGTCTAAAAGATTTGCAGAAGATCATCAAGAATTAGAATATGTATCAAGAAGTCAGCGTTCAAGAGGTGCGAAGAGCAATGAAGACGGGATGTCTCCAATGCTTGCAGGAACAGTAATATTTTTAGCAGTAATTATAATAGGTATGATTTTTTATTATTTATGGTATTCAAATTATTTAAATCGACCATCGAATGAAGCAACTGACCCTGAAGATGATCGTATTGAAACCGTTCAAAATGATGAAGAAACAGAAGACCCAGATACAGAAGATACCAATGAAGGGTCTGAAGATCAGAATGCGGATTCTAATACGGAGACGGAACCGGAGCCAGAGCCA
>DAIOTD010000001.1:31823-34430 GCA_036752205.1 Atopostipes sp. | reverse complement strand
CCAGAACCAGAACCAGAACCAGAACCAGAACCACAGCCAACTACACCACCTTCTACTGAAGGAAGAACAACCTATACTGTTCAAGCAGGAGACAATATGTATCGTATTGCTTTGAACAACGGTATGACAACACAAGAGTTAATGGCATTAAATGGCTTAACGGAAGAAACAGTTTACGTTGGACAGGTTTTAATTGTGGAATAAAATATTAGAGAATGAGGGTATGGATAAATTGGCTTCTAAAAAATTTAATATTGCAATTGATGGGCCAGCATCGTCTGGTAAAAGTACAATTGCTAAACGATTAGCAGATATTTATGAACTTGTATATATTGATACAGGTGCAATGTATCGTTCGCTCACATATTTAGCTTTACAAAATAATATTTCAGTTGAAGACGAATCGAAACTAATGGGATTGCTGGGAAAAACTGAAATAGTTTTAGAAAGAAAAGATGAAGGACAATCTGTTTTGGTTAATGGTGAAGATATAACAGATGCTATTCGACAAAATGATGTGACAAATAATGTATCAGTCGTCTCCTCTTATTCACGTGTCAGAAAAGAATTGGTGAAAAGACAACAAGAAATGGCACAGCATGTTGGGGTCGTAATGGACGGTCGAGATATTGGAACGGTAGTGTTACCTGATGCCGAGGTCAAAATTTATCTAGTAGCAAGTGTCGAAGAGCGTGCAGAACGTCGCTACTTAGAAAATAAACAAAAAGGTATTGAAACAGATTATGAGCAATTAAAAGAAGAAATTATTGCCCGAGATCATTACGATATGAACCGTGAAGTTTCACCTTTAGAACAAGCAGAGGATGCTATAAGACTGGATACAACTGGATTAACAATTGAAGAAGTTGTAAATAAATGTCAAATTATTATTAAAAACAAAGTTAATTAAATGGTTTTAATAGTTTAATTTAACGAAATCTTCATTAAATTTTAAGAATTATAGGCTATCATTGGAATTAAGATAAGATTTACTATATAATATGTTAAGATGAACTTATTGATTGTATTGGAGGCACAGTGAAGATGGCAGAAAACGAAAACAAAGATTTAGAAGTCACTGAAGAAAAGGTAGAAGTGACGGATGTTGAAGAGACAGTTGAACAAGAATCTACTGAGCAATTAGTGGAAGACACTGTTGAAGTAGAGGACGTTGAGGAAACGGAAGTTGAAACAATGTCTGAAGCGCTTAACGCATCAGTCGAAGTTAAACCAGGTGATATCGTAGAAGGTGTTGTTTTAGCATTTGACGACGATAAGAACGTTGTTGTTGGTTTAGATACAGGACACGAAGGTTACATTCCGTTACGTGAATTATCTACAAACCGAGTAACAGACCCTTCTGATGAAGTTAAAGTTGATGAACGAATTCGTGTTACTGTACTACGAGTAGTAAGTGACAAGGAACAGGGAAGCTTTATCTTATCTAAAAAGCGTGTAGACCAACGCGAAGTATGGAATGAACTACAAGAGAAGTTTGACAACGGTGAAACAGTTGAAGCGGAAGTTAACCGTGTAGTTAAAGGCGGAGTTACTGTTGATTTAGGTGTTAGAGGATTTGTCCCAGCATCTCAATTAGATACTCGTTTCGTCCGTGATTTGACTCAGTTTGAAGGTAACACATATGAATTCAAGATTATTGAAATTGATCCGCAAAACCGACAATTAATTTTATCACGTCGTGAGTTATTAGAATCTGAAGAAGCTGGTAAGCGCGAAGAAGCTCTTGAGAAGCTAACAGAAGGTGCTGAAGTAACAGGTACTGTTGTTCGTTTAACGAACTTTGGTGCATTTGTTGACCTAGGTGGTATTGATGGATTAGTCCACATTTCAGAAATTGCTCACGAACATGTAGAGCATCCTGAAGACAAACTTTCAGTCGGTGATGAGATTGAAGTTAAAGTGTTAAACGTTGACGAGAATCGTGAACGCGTATCACTTTCACGTAAAGCTTTATTACCTGGTCCTTGGGAGTCAATCGCTGAAGATTATCCAGCAGATAGCGTAGTAACAGGAACTGTGAAACGTATTGTTGACTTTGGTGCATTTGTTGAGTTAAAACCTGGTGTTGAAGGTTTAGTTCACATTTCAGAAATGGCACATCGCCATGTTGAAACACCACATGAGGTTCTTCAAGAAAACGAAGAAGTTGAAGTGAAAGTATTAAGTGTTGATCCAGAAGAGCAGCGCGTATCGCTTTCAATTAAAGCGTTAGAAGAAGCACCTGAAAGAACGGAAGAACCTAAGGCTAAAACTAAACGTCCAGAAGTTGTTCAACCTCAATTAAGAGATGAAGATGACGACTCAGCGTTTACAATTGGTGACCAATTGGGTGACCAGCTAAAAGGTTTATTCGGTAACGATGAAGAGTAATCTTCTCGTCAAAGTAGAATAATAAAATAAGCACCCAACTTAGTTGAACTCAAAAACAAGTTGGGTGTATATTATTTTTATAGTATAATATCTTATTGTAAGTAGAATAGTAAAGAAAGTTGGTGAGAACATGTCAAAACCTACTATTGCAATTGTAGGACGTCCCAATGTAGGGAAATCAACCATATTTAACCGAATCATTGGTGAACGTGTCTC
>DAIOTD010000001.1:0-31723 GCA_036752205.1 Atopostipes sp. | reverse complement strand
TATCGATCAGATAAACCAGTTGTTCTTGCTGTTAACAAAGCAGATAATCCTGAACAAAGAGCTAGTATTTATGAGTACTATTCATTAGGTCTGGGTGATCCATATCCGATTTCTGGAACGCATGGACTTGGTTTAGGAGATTTATTAGACGAAGTTGTCACTCATTTTACGGATGATTATTTAGAAGTGTATGATGAGTCGGTCATTCGTTTTAGTCTGATTGGACAGCCAAACGTTGGAAAATCAAGTTTAGTTAATAAAATTTTAGGCGAGAGACGAGTTATTGTTTCGGATAAAGCTGGGACAACCAGAGATGCTATTGACACAGTGTTTTATGACGAAGAAGGTCAAGAATTTGTTATGATTGACACGGCTGGAATTCGAAAAAGCGGAAAAATCTACGAAAACACAGAAAAATATAGTGTTTTAAGAGCGATGAGTGCGATTGAGCGTTCAAACGTTGTTCTGTGCGTGATTGATGCTGAACTAGGGATTAGAGACCAGGATGCACGCGTATTTGGCTATGCACACGATGCCGGTAAAAGTATTATCATTCTTGTAAATAAATGGGATACTGTTGAAAAAGAAACGAACACTCTACGAGATTTTGAACGAGATATTCGAACGCGTTTTAAATATCTAGATTACGCTCCTATCTTATTTGTTTCTGCAGAGACGGGAGAAAGACTCCATCGTCTGCCAGAACTGATTAAAACGGTGCACCAGAGCAGTATTCAAAGAATTCAGTCATCTATACTTAATGATGTGTTAATGGACGCCTTAGCGATGAATCCGACGCCTACTGTTAAAAACAAACGGTTAAAAATATTTTATATGACTCAGGTGGCTGTTGGGCCGCCAACATTTATTGTCTTTGTGAATGAGATTGAATTGCTCCATTTTTCTTATCGTCGATTCCTCGAAAATCAGTTAAGAAAAAACTTTAACTTTGAAGGTACGCCGATTAAAATCATTCCACGCAAGCGGACTTAATGGTTAAAAGTAAATAAAGTAGTGTAAATTATTCGAAAATGATTGCAGTTATAAGGCTTATGTGTTATCTTTTTAAATGAAATGTCGAACAACTGACTATTTCACCTATTTTTTCTCAAATGAATGGGATCATAAAAAGTGATATTTAGTTTACACTAAGTTAAACTTTTTAGGGAGGTGTAGAATTATGGCAAATAAAGCAGATTTAATCGACGGAGTTGCATCAAAATCTGGTTTAACTAAGAAAGATGCTACTGCAGCAGTAGAAGCACTTTTTGAAGTCGTAACAGAAACTTTAGCAGACGGTGAACGTGTTCAAGTTATCGGATTCGGTAGTTTTGAAGTTCGTGACCGTGCAGCGCGCAAGGGACGTAACCCACAAACAGGTGAGGAAATCGAAATCCCTGCAACTAAAGTTCCAGCATTTAAAGCTGGTAAAGGATTAAAAGACTCAGTCAAAGGTAACTAATACCAGAGTATTTTAATGATATTTACAGTTATAAAAACTGTTCAAACCGATTGTGTCAAAGCAATCGGTTTTTTTATTTGAAAATACCCTGGATTAAATTAAGGACTTAGCACAAATTGCTTCTAATGAGTGTTTTGATAATCCTTAGTAAGTACAAGGTAAAAATAAAAAGTATCGAAAGATGAAATTATGATTTTTGAGGTTGACATTATTTCGAAATCTATGTATAATAATTTTTGTTGTGAAAAGCACCAGTAGCTCAGCAGGATAGAGCATTCGCCTTCTAAGCGAACGGCCGGGGGTTCGAATCCCTTCTGGTGCGTACAGAAAAAAGCTAATAAAACGATACTTCGATTTGAAGTATCGTTTTTTCATTATAAAAGTTAAACATTGACTTTCATTGATAATAAGCAATAAATATAATAAAATAGTTATTATATATTAATGTTTCGAAAGTAGGTCTGACGTGATAAAAAAAGAAGATTGGTTTACAATACCAAATATTTTGTCGTATGTACGCGTTGCACTAATTCCTATATATATATCAATGTACATTAACGCGGAAGTTGTAGTAGATTATTATTGGGCAGCTGGTATCTTACTTGTATCGGGTATTACAGATGCATTAGATGGCATCATTGCACGAAAGACAAATCAAATTACAGATTTAGGAAAGCTTCTTGATCCTCTCGCCGATAAGTTAACTCAAGTATCGGTTATCGGAGCAATGTTTGTTCAACGGCCCTATATATTACCTTTGTTAATCTTATTTATTCTAAAGGAATTCTTTCTTTTAATTAATAACATTATTCTTTATAGAAAAGATGAATACATGGATGGGTCAATGTGGTTTGGGAAAATTGCGACAGCTATATTTTATGTTTGTATGTTTTTATTAGTAGTTTTTCCTTATCTAGATCAAAAAGAAAGCATGCCACTAATAATCACTACAGGGATTTTCCAAATCATTGCTTTAATTGGTTATGGTAACTGGTTTTTTAGAAGATTTAAAGATTTGAAATAAGCATAGTACTTAAAAAGAATGGAATGAATAGAATGAACAGAGACGAAGCGTCACTAAGAGCCTTAACGATTTTGCTTCGAGCTTCAAGTAGTGTATCAAGTATGTTAAAAAAAGATATGCAATCATATGGATTAAATCCAACAGAATTTACTGTTATGGAAGTTCTTTATAATAAAGGTGCTCAACCAATACAGGTTATTGGAAATAAAGTATTGCTAGCATCGAGTAGTATTACGTATGTAATTGACCAATTAGAAAAGAAAAAGTATGTTGAAAGAAAAGTAAATGAAAATGATCGACGTATTACTTTAGTATCTCTTACTTCAAGTGGACAAGAATTCATGGAAGAAGTATTTCCCCAACACAGCGAGATTATTCAAGAGTTATTTGGTGATTTATCGCAAAGTGATATTGAAAACTTAAGTGAATCTTTGAAGAAAATTGGGTTTAAAGCGATTGATTTGTTTGAATGTTCGGACGAGTAACGATGCTTATCGCAAATTCACTAGAAGTTTGGTATAATAAAATAGACTTTTTATAGATGAAAGGTTTGATAAAATGGCAGAAGCAAAAATTACGACAGAGATTCAAGACCTTGTTGAAACTGAACTTCGTAAGGGTGCTAGTAACTCACGTATCGCAAACTTACTAGACTTACCTTATAAAGAAGCGGTAGAGATTATTGATGCAATTAAGGAAAAAATTAGACCTGAAATAGGTGAAGATATCGCCTTTACCTTCCGTGGCGAACATATGGAGGGAACAATCGAAAAACTTTTGACGAATAGTGCAATCGTTCGAATTGATTGGGAAAATTCTCCAAAACATTTATATGATTTAATGGAAGAGAAAACAGTTGTGAATTTCAAAGACATTGATGCTTTCCTCAAGAAGTTTGATATGAGTGAGCATATGCCTGAAGAAGAATAGGAATTATACCTGCCGAATCAAGCATTCGCGCAGGTTTTTTTAAATAGTATAGGTTTAGGAGAATAAGATGGGTAATAGAATAGAATTTCCACATAATAATCGCATGACTCAACTTTTTTTTGAAGAGGCGTACGATTATATTCTGGAAAAGGACCAAGAGAAAGCTTTAGACAAGATTCGTATGATTTACAGTTACAATAAAAGTGCAGAAACAGTTTATCTTTATTCTGTTATTTTAGCAGCTAATGAAAGGTATTCAGCAGCACTTGATATGGCGAATACAATGAAGTCTTATTATTTTGAAGATGAGTCTAGATTAATGATGTATACAACTCTTTTATTTTATAATTCTCAATTTATAGAAGCTGAGAATATTATTTTGAATAAGTCGGATAGAAGTTATCCCGAAAATCGGAGATTATGGGATGAAGTGTATGAGAGCTTTAAAATAATACAAAAGGAATATATAATACGTATCGAATCTATGATTGAAGAGACAAAAGACAAATTACAGAACCTTGAAAAGTATACATATTCTGAGCAAAAGGAAATAATGGAAACCGCTAAACTACTAAAGTTAACAGACTTGCAACAAGTCGCGCCGAAAATATTTAACAGTCCCGTTTTGGATATGCTCACCCAGCGCTCTTTCTTAGAAGTACTTATTTCGAAAGAAGATCCTACAACTTACAAAATTAGAGATTATAATGAGTATCGTGAAATTGTCCCAAAAGATTCGTACATTCTAATTGAACACCCTTATATAAGAGCTATTAGTACAGAGGTAGAAGCCCGATTAGATAAAAACCCAGCACTCAATGATATGTTACATAGGGAAATAATAAGTGTGTTGTCTCTATTTTATCCTTTCATTGAGGAAGCAATACCGGATATCCAGTATTTTGTAGATTATTTTGTTGAGAAGTATGATATTAACGATACGGTGACGAAAGATATAGAAGTCAAAACGGTAGACCAAGAAAAAGTAGATGAAACTTTAGCAATCTTAAATCAAATGTTAGCAGAGTTTGAATAGTCATCCTCTGATTTTAAGAATATAGCTGAAAAGCTTGGTTTTCAATGATTATCCATTTACAAAGTGTAAGAAATACTGTATCCTATTTAAGTGTGTAAAGTTACATATTGACTTTATTAAGTTATATAACCATAAAATAACGGAGGCAAGTAAACAATGACAGTAAATTTTGAAAAAACTGACGCAGTTAAAGGTGAAGTAAAATTCACTATTGACCGTGCAGTAGTAGAAACAGGGTTAACCAAAACTTTTAACCAAATGAAAGGTAACTTAAACGTACCTGGATTCCGTAAAGGGAAAGTACCTCGTCGTATCTTCAATCAAATGTTTGGTGAAGAATCACTATATGAAGATACTTTAAACGACATTTTTCCAACTGCATACCAAGAAGCTTTAGAAGAAGTTGATGCAGACATCGTTGGTCAACCGCAAATTAAAGATATCGTTTGGGAAGCTGGAAAAGATTGGGAAGTTCTAGTTGAAGTTTCTTTAAAACCAGAAGTTAAATTGGGTGATTATAAAGAACTAGAAGTTACAAAACATGACCGTGACGTTTCAGAAGACGATGTTGAGAACGCATTAGAAAGTCGTCGTAAAGAATTTGCAGAATTAGTTGTAGTAGATGAGGCTGCAAAAGATGGCGATACAGTAGTTATTGACTATGTAGGTTCAGTAGATGGTGTTGAATTTGATGGTGGAACAGCTTCTAATCACTCATTAGAGTTAGGTTCTAACTCTTTCATCCCAGGTTTTGAAGAACAATTAGTTGGTGTAGAATCAGGATCCGAAGTAGATGTTAATGTTACTTTCCCTGAAGAGTACCATTCTGACGATTTAGCTGGTCAAGAAGCGTTATTCAAAGTAACGGTTCACGAGGTTAAGAGAAAAGAATTACCAGAATTAGACGACGATTTTGCACAAGACGTCGATGATGAAGTAGAAACTTTAGACGAGTTACGTGCTAAATTACGCACGGATTTAGAAACTTCTCGTAACGACTTTGCAGATAATGCTCGCGATGAAGAAGCTATTGAAAAAGCAGTTAACAACGCAGAAATTGCTGAAATTCCATATGATATGACGCATGAAGAAGTTCACCGTCAAATGGATATGTTCTACAATAGCCTAAGCCAACAAGGTATGAACCCAGAAATGTACTTTAACATTACTCAAACAACTGAAGAAGATTTACACCAACAGTTTGAAATTGGTGCAGAAGATAATGTACGTACGAACTTAGTTATCGAAGCAATTGTTAAAGAAGAAGGTTTAGATGCAACTGAAGAAGAAATTGAAGAAGAAATTAAAAACTTAGCAGACCAATATGGTTTATCGGAAGAGCAAGTTCGTGAAGTATTATCAACAGATTTATTAACGCACGATATTGCTATGAAGAAAGCTATTGAATTAATTGGTTCTTCAGCTAAAGAAGTATTAGAACCGGTTGAAGAAACAGAAGAAGACGCTGAATAAGCAACCTTAAAGCTTAATAGATAAGTGTAAATAAAGGTTGATTTGCATGATTTTGCAGATCAATCTTTTATTATTTACGAGTAAAGCAAATATTGGTACTTAGAAACAAGCTATGTTACTATTATTTAAGCGTCGAAAGAGTCGGGAGGAGTGAAGCGAATTATGTTTGATGATAACAACAACACGAATATTTCATGCTCGTTTTGTGGTAAAACTCAAGAACAGGTTGGAAAAATTATTGCCGGACCTGGAGTTTATATATGTGATGAATGTATTACTTTAAGTAAAGAAATAATAGACAACGATTTTGCAATTACGGAATATTCCGATATTGAAGATGTTCCAAAACCTCAAGAAATTTATAATACTCTTCAAGATTTTGTGATTGGACAAGAAGAGGCTAAGCGAACTTTATCCGTAGCGGTATATAACCATTATAAGCGTGTCAATCATGTGTTAAATACGAAAGATGAAGGAGAAATTCACCTTCAAAAAAGTAATATCTTACTTGCAGGGCCCACTGGATCTGGAAAAACTTACTTAGCACAGACACTTGCGCGTATTTTAGATGTACCATTCGCTATTGCGGATGCAACAAATCTTACCGAGGCAGGATATGTTGGTGAGGATGTTGAAAACATTCTACTAAAATTACTACAAGCAGCAGATTATGATGTTGAGCGAGCTCAATACGGGATTATTTATATTGATGAGATTGATAAAATTGCTAAAAAATCAGAAAACGTTTCGATTACACGAGATGTTAGTGGTGAAGGGGTACAGCAATCTCTTTTAAAAATATTAGAAGGTTCTGTAGCTAGTGTGCCGCCTAAAGGTGGACGTAAACATCCACAACAAGAAATGATTGAAATTGATACGACAAATATTTTATTCATTGTGGGTGGAGCATTTGCCGGCCTAGAGGATATTATTAAATCAAGAGTGGGTGAACGCTTAATAGGTTTTGGCTCTTCTAACGAGAAAAATGAAATAGAAGACTCAAAAAATCTTACACAGCATTTATTACCAGATGATTTACAAAAGTTTGGGCTAATTCCGGAGTTTATTGGTCGATTACCTGTCATAGCCGTCCTGAATGAATTAGAAGAAGATGACTTAGTCGATATCTTATCTAAGCCTAAACATTCATTAGTGAAACAATACGAGACATTAATGCAGTTAGATAACATAGAATTAGAGTTTGAAGAAGATGCATTACGTGCTATTGGTTCACGAGCCATTGATCAAGGAACTGGAGCTAGAGGTCTTCGCACGATAATTGAGGAAATCATGCTAAATACGATGTTTGAAGTTCCGAGTCGAGATGATGTATCAAAAGTTATTATTACTGAAGAAATGGTCAACAATAACGGCAAAGCGATTTATCAAGATAAAGAAGGTAAATTAGTTAGTTAATATACTTATTTGAGAACTGTTACTTTTCACTGCAATGTGAAGAGAAAAACAGTTCTCTTTTTATTTCATAATAATAAGATTTTCGATTTTTTTAATTTTGAATGCTATATCTTATAAGTGTTTCAAATGTTAAGATTATTGAAATACATTTGAAATTTATCTGTAATATGGTATTCTGTAAAGGTACTAAATTTTAAACTGTTCACAGAGTCTTAATTATAATAATCGGCGAATAGTATGTTTGATAGACACTCTACATCGATTGATAGAATAATTGAAGACTTATTCGTGGTGAATAAAATAGATAAAAGAAATTAGGTGAGACCTATGAAATTTCCAATTCAAAATGCAGACATTATTATTAGTGCAGTAGAAGAAGCACAGTATCCAGATTCCAAGTTGCCTGAAGTTGCTATAGCAGGTCGTTCAAACGTAGGGAAATCTTCAATGATTAACACCCTTTTAAACCGAAAAAAATTAGCAAGAACTTCCAGTAAACCCGGTCGAACACGTACGATTAACTTTTTTAATATAGAAGATGAGTTAATATTTGTTGACGTACCAGGGTATGGTTATGCAAAAGTTTCAAAAAAAGAGTTAGAAAAATGGGGAGATATGATGGAACATTATTTCTCTACTCGAAAAGCTCTAGAAAGAGTCATTTTAATTGTAGACTTCAGACATAAGCCTACTACTCTAGATGTTCAGATGTATGATTATTTGAAACATTTAGGATTGCCAGTGTTAATTGTTGCGACTAAGTCGGATAAAGTTAAACGAGGCGTTCACAATCGCCATATGAACCAAGTTATGAGTGCTTTACAACTAGCTGAAGGTGACATGGTTGTGCCTTTCTCATCTATCACTGGTGAGGGTAAAGATAAAGTCTGGAATATTATTTTAAATGATTTAGGGATTGAAGCTGAATGAAACTACTAATGTATGGTGTCAATAAAGATACAGTTATGAAAGAAGACACCGATAAATATTTTTTGGACAAACAAAATCAAAAAAAACAAATGTTAGAATTATCTGCATTTGATGGAGTAGAAGAGATAGGCGTTCTCTCTAATGATTTTCGTCACGAGTATTATTTATACGTTGATGAAGGTGTATTTAGCCATGGTGAATTTCTACGTTTTTTAGCTGAAGAAACGGATAAAACTTTACAAGAAATTATTTTAGAAACATACAGTAAGTTTAATGGCGATGCATTAAGGCATCTATATGAAGTGGCTACTGGATTTATGGGGAAAGAGTTGGGATCTATTCGTGCTTTAGCATCTGTAGAGGAAGCCTATCAATTCTCAAAAGAATATAACACAATGGGTCCGATAATCACGCGCATGTTTCAGTCAGCTCTAGATTTAGCCTATGATGTAAAATTAGATGAGACTTTAAATCCATTAAACCAAATCGACTTGTCTAATTATGTATACTTATTACATGAGCATCTAGGTACATTTGCTAGAAAGAACTTTATGATTTCAGGTTCCGACTTGGCAGTGTATTTCTTAACTAAATTATTATTAAAAGCTGGTGCTCAATCTGTTTCAATTATCCAAAAAGAAGAAGCAGAAGCAGAACGACAATTCAATAAGATAAAAGTTACTTTGAATGAGGTGCAACAAACAAAGGTTTACCCCGTAACGGAAAAATCTTTGTATTACCGATTATCAAAAGTTGATGTGGGTATTTTAGATATTGAAGAGTTAAATTTATTTGATGAATCGATTATTGAAGAAGTTAAGATTATTCGACAAACAAAAAAGATTCAATACTTGCTTAACACAGAAGATTTAAATCCTGAATTTGTAAGTGAATTGGATTCAGATTTAGATATTCGATTAGTCGATTCAAAAATGGATTACTCCTTTACAGAAGATGAAATGACTTCTGCAAATGTAATCTTTGATGAAAGATTAACGAGTGCGGTTAAAGACTTTATGGGCTATTTAGATGATTTACAGCAAAATAATGTTAAAGAAAAACTAATATTATAAACTCAAACTCAATGGGAGTTCACGATTATCGAACTTCAATTGAGTTTTATTGTTTTATCAAAAAAATTGAGTATTTCATTATTGTATTTGTTTAAATTTTACTTGAAATACTGTAGTATTAGATAGAAGTATGTACTGGGAGAGAAGGAGTATACATGTTTATAGATCAAGCAAAGATATATGTTAAAGGTGGAGACGGTGGAGATGGTATGGTTGCATTCCGTCGTGAGAAATATACACCTGATGGAGGACCAGCAGGTGGAGACGGCGGTAGCGGAGGCGATGTTGTCTTTGTTGTTGATGAAGGTCTACATACACTAATGGATTTCCGTTATAACCGTCATTTCAAAGCTACAAAAGGTGAAAATGGTATGTCAAAAGGGATGCATGGTAGAGGTGCAGAGCATCTTGTTGTACCTGTGCCACCAGGAACGGTTATTAAAGATGAAGATACGGGTGAAATAATTGCCGACCTAACAGAAGAAGGACAAGAAGTTATTGTTGCTAGGGGTGGACGTGGTGGTCGCGGGAACACTCGTTTTGCTACTTCTAGAAACCCTGCTCCAAGTATTGCCGAGAATGGCGAACCAGGAGTAGAGCGTAATATTACATTAGAGTTGAAATTATTAGCAGATGTAGGATTATTAGGGTTTCCTTCTGCAGGTAAATCAACCTTCTTATCTGTTGTTACTGCCGCAAAACCTAAAATTGGTGCGTATCCATTCACTACAATTACTCCCAATATTGGAGTGGTCGCATTAGAAGATGGACGTGACTTTGTTATTGGTGATATGCCTGGAATTATTGAGGGCGCAGCTGAGGGAGTCGGCTTAGGTCTTCAGTTTTTACGTCATATTGAGAGAACAAAAGTATTATTGCATTTAATTGATATGAGTGGAATGGAAGGGCGCGATCCATTTGAGGATTATCAAACAATTCTTGATGAATTAGAGAAGCATGATCCTGAACTTGCACGCAAACCACAAGTTATCGTTGCCAATAAAATGGATATGCCAGACTCGGCGGACAACTTAGAAATATTTAAAGAACAATTGGATGCGTTAGACAACGATTATGAACTGTATGAGATTTCTGCTTTACGTAGAGACGGTGTAATGGCAGTATTATATCGGGCATCTGAATTACTAGATGAATATGAAGAGCAAGAAGATGAAATAGTCGAACTAGATACGCATGTAACGTATACGTTAGAAGAAGAGGAAGCGCCATTTGAGCTTTCTCGTGATTCAGATGGTACATGGATACTATCTGGTGAAGAAATAGAACGCCTGTTCTTAATGACAAACTTAGATCATGACGAGTCAATTATGCGTTTCTCTAGACAACTACGAGGCATGGGTGTTGACAATGCATTACGCGAACGTGGTGCAAAAGATGGCGATTTAGTAGCCTTATTAGACTTTACATTTGAATTTGTGGAGTAATGACCAATAGCACATTAGATTTGAGGGAAAAAATGGAATTGTTATTTTTGGGAACAGGTTCAGGTGTTCCATCTAAATTAAGAAATGTCTCGAGTATTGCTTTAAAATTATTAGCCGAACGTAACAGTGTCTGGTTATTTGATTGTGGTGAAGGCACACAACATCAAATCTTAAAAACAACACTAAAACCTCGTAAAATTGAAAAAATATTTATTACTCATATGCATGGGGACCATATTTATGGTCTCCCAGGTTTATTAAGTAGCCGAGGTTTTCAAGGTGGAGAAGAACCTGTGACTGTTTATGGTCCCACAGGAATTAGAAGTTATATACAAATGAGCTTACGTTATTCTGGTACTCGCTTAAGCTATCCAATTCATTTTGTTGAGTTTGAACAAGAAGGTGTGATTTATAAAGATGACCAATTTAAAGTAACGGTTAAAAAGTTGCAGCATGGTTTACCTTCGTATGGTTTCCGAATCGAAGAGGCAAATCACGAAGGAACGTTAGATGCGGAAAAGTTAAAAGCACTAAACATTCCAAGTGGTCCCGTTTATGGGCGCCTAAAAAATAAAGAGACTGTTGAATTAGAAGATGGAAGAGTATTAGATGGTCGTGACTTTGTTGGTCCTACTCAAAAAGGACGCATCGTGACGATTTTAGGAGATACGATTAAACACCCAAATAGTGTGAAATTAGCCAATAATGCGGATGTTTTAGTCCATGAAGGAACATTTGGAGCGAATGAAGAAAACTTAGCAAGAGAGTATAATCACTCTACTACTGCTCAAGCAGCATCTGTAGCAAAAGAAGCAAATGCGAAACAACTTCTTTTAACTCATTTTAGCTCTCGTTACTTATACAAAGATTTAAAAGCGATTGAAAAAGATACGCGAAAAATTTTTCCTAATACAATGATTATGCAAGACTTACAAGAAATTGATATTCCATTAAATAAGGAAAGTGATGCAGAGTGAGTTTTTCAGTAAGGGATAAAACTATCTTAATAACAGGCGCTTCTTCGGGTATTGGTGAACATGTTGCTTATGATCTTTCGACAAAGGGAGCGAAGCTTGTCTTATGCGCTCGTCGAGTAGATAGATTATTAGCTGTACAGGAGCGGTGTATAGAACTTGGAGCTACCCAAGTAGATGTCATTCGAGTAGATTTAGGAAGTCCTGATAGCATGGACAATCTTGTAAATCAGCTAGCAATCAAAGCGATTGATGTCGATGTCTTAATTAATAATGCCGGATTTGGTCACAGTGAGCCATTCATATCGACGGATTTTCAATTAGTTATGAAATTGTTTCAAGTGAATGTGCTTGGCTTAATGTACTTAACACAACAACTCGCCTTAAACCTGTTGGATCAAGGAGGGGGGCAAATTATTAATGTCGCGTCCCTAGCTGGAAAAGTTTCAACTCCAAACTATGCGACATACGGAGCTACTAAGGGAGCAGTTATTAGCTTTAGTAATGCTTTAAGAATGGAACTGAAACCACATAATATCCAAGTCACTACTGTTAATTTTGGACCGGTCGATACACCTTTCTTTGAAAACATCGAAAAAAATCGACGTGAAGCATCAGCTGAAGGTCCACTTGCATTATCTGTTAGTAAAGCAGCAAAAGTTGTTTCAAATACCATTGGGAAAAACAAAAGAGAAGTCAACCGTCCTCTACTGCTTGCGGTAGGTGCTAAAATGTATGAATTTGTTCCAGCTGTTGGTGATTTTATATTGATGAATTTCTTTAGGGATTAACCCAGAAGGAAAGGATGTTTAGCATGAAAAAACAATGGAGTACCGTTTTAATGATATTTTTAGTATTCATTGTCGTTATTTTTGCAGTATTAAATGTCGATCCTGTAAATATTAATTTTGGTTTCACCGTTCTTGAAGTACCTTTAGTTATTGTTATAATTGGTACGTTACTGATAGGCGTACTAATTGCAGTGACATGGTCGACAACAATCATTATGAAAGAACGTTCTAAACTCAAAAAAGTGAATCAAAAATTAGCAAATATACATACTGAACAGACTTTAAAAGAGCAAAAATTAAATGAAGAACACCTTGAAGTACAAACGAAATTACAAGATAATATAAACGAATTACTGCAGGAGAAAAAAGAATTGAATCGACGCATGAGTAATCTTCAAGCTAGTCGATCAAACCATTCAATTTAACATGATAGATAGTAATGAATAACACTATCAAAGAATAATGATTAGGATGGGAATAGTAGCTCCTATCCTAATTTTATTTTAATCAGCTAAAGGAGAGATAGTTTGGTAACCTATTCTAGAAAAATATGGAAACAACCTGTGTCCGTTAATGAAAATGACAAACAAAAATTAGCCGAAGAGTTAAATGTATCAGAATTGTTTATTGAGATTTGCTTTCAACGTGGTTTAACAACTAAAGATAAGATTGAACAGTTTATTAATGTAGATGAAACTTGGTTTCACGATCCATTTTTATTGCATGATATGGATCGCGCAGTTGAGAGAATTACAGAAGCCATTGAGAACTTTGAGCAGATTACGGTATATGGTGATTATGATGCAGATGGCATGACGAGTACAGCTTTAATTACAGAGAGTCTAGAGTCATTAGGGGCAAATGTAAACTACTTCCTTCCAAGTCGTTTTAAAGAAGGATATGGTCCGAATATCCAAGCTTTTGAACAAATTATTGAAGAGGGAACATCCTTAATCATTACAGTAGATAACGGTGTCGCGGGGCACGAAGCAATTAAACATGCCAATGAACTCGGCGCGGATGTCATTGTTACTGATCACCATGAACTACAGAACACCCTTCCTGAAGCTTATGCGATTATCCACCCTAAGCATCCAGCAGGTGCCTATCCTTTTGGCGATTTAGCTGGAGTTGGAGTGGCTTTAAAACTCGCTCACGCCTTAACAGATGAGATGTCACTGGAAGCATTAGAGTTAGCTGCTATTGGCACAGTTGCAGACTTAGTTCCATTAGTTGGTGAAAATCGAGCCTTAGTCTTTTATGGCCTAAAAATGATTCAGCAGACTCAGCGTATTGGTTTACTAGAATTGTTAAAAGTAATCGATAAGAATCCAACTGAAGTGACTGAAGAAACAATCGGTTTCCAAATTGCGCCTCGATTAAATGCTGTTGGTCGATTAGGTGAAGCGAGTCCATGTGTCGAGCTATTAAATACGCATGATTTTGTCCGGGCAAAAGAGTTAGTTCAATTTGTAGATGATCAGAACAATGAACGTAAAGCAATTGTTGAAAACATGACGAAAGATGTTCTGCAAAAACTAGAAGAAGCAGACTCAACTTTAGAAGTGATCGTTTTAGCGGATGAAAATTGGCATCAAGGGGTATTAGGAATTGTAGCCAGTCGAGTCGTTGAGTTAACGAATAAGCCAACTTTACTATTCAATATTAATCCAGAAACAAGAATTGCAACTGGTTCAGGACGTAGTATTGAAGGTTTTGATCTTTTTATGGCTCTTGAGAAAATAGCCGAACAATTTGTCCAATTTGGTGGGCACTCAATGGCGGCAGGGATGAGTGCAGAAGTTACTCAACTAGATAGGATACAAAAGGACCTTTCTAAACTGTTAGCTGAAATGGATGACTTTGAATTAGTTCAATCGATTGATGCAACTTTATCTTTAGAAGAAATCACTACAGAAGCGATTAAAGAATTGAACCAATTAAGCCCATTTGGAACAGCTAATGAAAAGCCACTTATAGCAACAGAAAAAGTAAAGATTATGCAAAAGCGTGGTGTCGGGGTAGATGGCGCACATTTAAAACTTGTTATAGGTCAAGGTGATCAGAACTTAGATATTATTTCATTTTCAAATGGCTTTATGACTGAAATACTATTTGAAGAACAAGAGGTCGCTGTAGCAGGCTATTTAGATTTAAATGTATGGAATGGAAATACTAAACCACAACTACAAATGTTAGATATTAGTCTATCGGGTGCAGCGTTGATTGATGAACGCTTAAATCATCTGAGTCCTAAAAATTTTCAAAAGTCAGATGTCGAATATGTTTTTTATGATCCATCTGTTTTTGAACAAGCTTTAAAAATGATTCCAGATACGTCTACCGCTGTCCTTTTAAGCTCTCTAGATAAAGCGTCAGCCTATAAGGCAAGCCGTGAAATGGTTATCGTAGATTGTCCATTATCCATTGAAATATTTGAACAAACAATCCTTGGTAATGAATCTAAGAGAATACGCTGTTACTTTTACAAAGCGTCTCATTTATTTTTATCTGGCTTACCAACTCGTGAAGAGTTTGTAAAAGCATACAAGTTTTTTAGAAAGCATAAAGACATCAATTTACAAGAGCAGGGAAGTCTGTTATCTCGCCATTTAAATTTAGATAACAATAAAATATATTTGATTGTTAAAGTGTTTTTAGAGGCAAAGTTTGTTATAATAGATGATGGAGTGTTAAATGCGGTTGAACACCCACATAAACAAGACATATTACAAACAAAATCTTATCAAGAAGCACAAAAACAATTCCATGCAGAAGAATTGTTCATATATAGTTCATTTAACCAAGTGGCTCATTCACTCAATTAATGAGCGATTGTGCTTTAAATAAAGGGGAAATAAAATGGATTTAAGTAAATATATAGCATCAGTTCCGAATTATCCTGAAGAAGGCGTTATTTTTAGAGATATTTCACCACTGATGGCAGATGGCGATGCATACAAGTATGCTACACAGCAAATTGTGGAATACGCTAAAGATAAAGATGTAGAAGTTATTGTAGGACCAGAAGCTCGAGGATTTATCGTAGGATGTCCTGTTGCCTATGAATTAGGAGTAGGTTTTTCACCAGCTCGTAAAAAAGGTAAATTACCTCGTGAAGTGATTGAAGTGAATTACGGGTTAGAGTATGGTCAAGACACACTTCAGTTGCATAAAGATGCTATTAAACCGGGTCAAAGAGTTCTAGTTGTTGATGATTTATTAGCAACAGGTGGAACGTTGGCAGCGACAATCGAACTAATTGAAGAATTAGGTGGAGTTGTAGTTGGTACAGCGTTCATTATTGAGCTAGAAGACTTAAAAGGTCGAGAGAAAATCGAAGGTTATGACATTTTTACATTACTAAAATACTAATATAAAATATCCTTAGGATGGCGTAGTACTTGCCTATCCTAAGGATATATTTTTTTAGAAAGTTAAGGAATGCAATGGTAATAAAGCCACTGAAATCAAAAACACCTCAAATCCCAACGTTGTAGTAAGGGGTTGAGGTGTTTATCTAAATTATTAGTATACATGCGTACGGTATAATGAAATAACTTTACCTAAAATTGATACGTTCGGTAAAATAATTGCATCAAGATGATCGTTTTCAGGCTCTAAACGAATATGATCTGACTCTTTAAAGAATCGTTTACAAGTAGCTTCATCTTCATCAGTCATCGCAATAACGATATCTCCGTTATTGGCTGCATCTTGTCTTTTAACAATAACGTAGTCTCCATCTAAGATGCCCGCATTTATCATACTGTCGCCACGAATGGTTAACATGAATAAATCATCCCGGTCATGGGTGATGTTATTTGGTACATGAAAGAACTCAGTGGCGTCTTCAACAGCCAAAATTGGTGCTCCAGCTGTAACGACTCCTAATAATGGAATCTGATCATTGGTCTCGCTAATACCAAGTTTTAATAATCCTTCTTCAGTTACTTCGATTGCGCGGGGTTTAGCAGGATCTCGTTGAATAAACCCTTGCTTCTCTAATCGTGATAAATGTCCATGGACTGTTGATGTAGATGCTAAGCCTGTGGCATTACATATTTCACGAACAGTAGGGGGATAACCACGATCAGAAACTTCTAGATAAATAAACTCTAGTATTTCGTGTTGTTTCTCACCCTTACGACCTCTTTTTGCCATAATTACACCTCAATTTTTAAATTTTATCGGCTAGTTATTTAATAGTAAATTAACTATAGCATAGCTGTTCGGCATAATCAAACGTTTGTTCGCGAATGTACGTTTTTAATAGGTCGTACAAAAAAAGTGAACGTGTCCTCTTGATAAAAGTCAAGAATACACTTATATTAGATGTTCGTGCTAGTTATTTAGAAATAACTTTGGTATTATATAGGACGATAAATAATATGTGAGGTGTTAGATAATGTCTGTAGATAACTTGCTAGATCGTATAAACGAACTTGCGCGTAAAAAGAAAAATAAAGGTCTGACGGAAAGCGAACAAGTCGAACAAACAGAATTAAGAAAAGAATATATTAAACTTTTCCGTAACCAAGTGGAGAATCAACTCGCTACGATTAAAGTGGTAGACGAAGAAGGTAATGATGTTACACCAGATAAATTACAGCTACTTAAAGATAAAAAAAGAAAAGATTAAACAAATAAACTGTTTAAGAATGAGAGGTAGCAGCTAAATGATATTTTAGGTGCTACTTTTAATTCATATTTTAAAATTAACAAAACGAATTGTTTTAATTTTTGAGTTTTTTCGGTAGAATAGTATAGGTAAATTAAAATTCAAATATAATTTGAATAGCGTCTTATGAGATAGGAGTGAACAATATGCATTTAGGCTTAGCGATATTATTAATTATCCTTGCTTTATTAGGTGGGGGAGTTGCTGGATTCTTTTTAGCACGTAAATATATGGTCAACTACTTTGAAGAAAATCCACCAATTGATGAACAAATGATTCGTACGATGATGCTTTCAATGGGACAAAAACCTTCTGAACGTAAAATCAATCAGATGGTTAACCAAATGAAGGGTCAATCAAAGAAAAAGAAATAATAGTGTAGAAAAACGAACAGTGAATGCTTTGCTGTTCGTTTTATTATAATCTCGATGTAAAAAGCATAGTATAGCGACATGTAGAAAAGGTGTATTATATGGATATATACAAAAAATTAGGTTGGTTTTTTAAAGAACACTGGAAATCCTATGCAACAGCAATTTTGGCATTATTAATAGTTGCTCTATTACAATTAATACCGCCTAGAATTATTGGAATAGTGATTGATCAAATTAGTGCAAATACCATTACACAGAGGACTTTGATTCAACTATTAGTTATTTTAGCAATCACAGCTGTGGGTCAGTATATCTTACGTTATGTATGGAGAGTTCGTATTTGGGGAAATTCTGCTCGTTTAGAACGTATTGTTCGTAACCGTTTGTATAATCATTTTACAAATATGGACAGTGAATTTTACCAAAAGTATCGAACAGGAGATTTAATGGCTCATGCTACTAACGATGTCCGATCATTACGTATGGTTGCTGGTGGCGGTATTGTAACACTGGCTGATTCTCTAGCAGTTACGATTACGACGCTTACAGCGATGTTTATTGTTGTCGACTGGCGCCTGACAATATTAGCGATCATTCCACTTCCTTTAATTGCTTTGACGTCTCGTTACTTAGGAAAGATGTTACATAGTCGTTTCCGTGGAGCTCAAGAAGCTTTCTCGCATATGAATAATAAAGTACAAGAAAGTTTACAAGGAATTAAGGTCATCAAAACTTTTGGACAAGAAAAAGAAGATACGGATGAATTTAAAGATTTAACAGAGAATATTGTCGATAAAAACCGTGAAGTTTATAAGATAGACTCACTTTTTGATCCGGCTTTAAGTTTAATTATCGGTGCTTCATATGTCATCGCAATAGTTGTCGGTGGTTATATGATTATTGATACTGAAATTTCAGTAGGTGAGTTTGTAACCTTTATTAGCTACATTGGTATGCTAATCTGGCCAATGTTTGCAATTGGTCGTTTGTTCAACATTATAGAACGTGGTTCAGCAAGTTATGAACGTATTGAAATCTTATTAAATGAAAAGACTTCTATTATAGAGACAGATCATGCGATTGAGTCAAAAGCAGTTGGTGATATTGATGTTGCAATCGATTCATTTACTTATCCAAATGACAAACAACCATCATTAGAAGGAATTCATTTTACAATTCCAAAAGGTAAGACATTAGGTATCGTTGGGAAAACAGGTTCAGGTAAATCATCTATCATTAAATTATTACTGAGAGATTATGACCATTATGAGGGAGTAATCAAGATAGGTGGACATGATATTCGAGAGTACACGTTAGACTCATTACTAGACGCAATTGGATATGTTCCCCAAGATAACTTCTTGTTTTCAACGACAATACGAGATAATATCCGTTTTAGCGATCCAACTATTCCACAAGATGAAGTGGAGAAGGCAGCTAAAGTTGCGGATATTCACGACGATATCATTGAGATGGTGAACGGCTACGATACAGAAACTGGAGAACGTGGTGTTTCTTTATCAGGTGGTCAAAAACAACGGGTGGCTATTGCCCGTGCTGTTATTAAAAATCCTGATTTAATGATTTTAGATGATTCACTTTCAGCAGTAGATGCGAAAACTGAGGAAGAAATCTTAAGTGGTTTGAAAGATTTACGCAATGATCAAACATCGATCATCATTGCCCACCGTATTAGTTCATTGATGCATGCAGATGAAATCTTAGTGTTAGAAGATGGTAAAATTGCTGAACGTGGAACACACGAAGAACTTCTAGTGAATGAAGGTTGGTACAAAGAAATGTACAACAAACAACAATTAGAACAGCAAGAACCGGAACTGGGAGGGGTGGAATAACATGGCTGAAAATCTTGAAGTCGAACAAGAAAACAAATACCGCTCAATACCATTTAAAGAACAGATGGTTACTTTAAAGAGAATACTAAAGTTTACAAAACCTTATCTAAAGAATTTTACTTTAGCGATTCTGTTAGTGATTGCTTTGGCTGTAGTGAACGTTGCACAACCTCGAGTGGTTCAAACATTTATTGATGAATATTTAGCCAAAGGAACAGCGACTGGCCAGACCGCTTGGTTATTCGGAGGCATGTATTTTGGGCTGACCGTATTTAAAATGGTATTCACATTTTTTGAGTTATATATCTTTAATATGGCGGCAGAAAGAACTGTCCAAAACGTACGTAATAAAATTTACAAAAAAGTCCATACATTGGGGATGAAGTTCTTTGATGGAACGGCCACTGGTTGGGTCGTTACACGTATAACAAATGATACAGAAGCACTAAAGGATTTCTGGAATGTACTTTTAAATATTACTCAAAGTATGTTAAGTATTACAACAACGTTTATTGCAATGTTGTTGTTAGACTGGAAAGTTTCTTTAGCAGTCCTAGCATTTGTACCTATACTAGTTGTCATCATTCGTTTCTATCAAGTATATAGTTCAAAAACTTATTCTGAAATGAAGAGTATGAACAGTAAACTAAACTCACAGCTAGCAGAGTCGATTAATGGTATGTCTACTATTCAACAATTTAGACAAGAAAAACGCATGATTAACGAGTTTGAGAAGACAAACGAAGAGTATTTTAAATCACGTTTCTCTATGATGAAGATCAACGCGATTTTATTAAGTCCGATTATCGACTTATTATATACTCTGGCTATTGTGGTTATTTTAGGAATATTTGGTTTTAGTGCATTAAGCTCACCGATTGAAGTGGGGGTTATCTATGCCTTTACATCATATATTCGACTATTTTTCCAACCTTTAACACGTCTTATGGATAACTTAAGTTTATTCCAAGATGGTGTTATTTCAAGTAGTCGTATTCTGAAAGTGATGGATGATGAAACATATGCACCAGCACAAACTGAAGTTCCTACTTTAAATATTAAAGATGCAAAAATAGAATTTAAAAATGTGACCTTCTCATATGATGGTGAGACAGATGTATTGAAGAATATTAGTTTTACAGTCAATCCAGGAGAAACAGTTGCATTAGTTGGACACACAGGAAGTGGTAAGTCATCGATTATTAACGTCTTGATGCGATTCTATGAGTATCAAGAAGGTGAAGTGCTGATAGATGGTCATTCATTACGAGACTACCCAATGGAAGAATTGAGAAAGGAAATTGGGTTAGTTCTACAAGACTCCTTTATGTTTTACGGAACAATTAAAGACAATATTCGTCTTTTAGATGACTCGATTTCAGACCGTGAAATTATTGATGCTGCTAAATTTGTTCAAGCAGATCGCTTTATTGAAAAACTTCCGAACAAATATGAGCACAAAGTAGTCGAACGTGGGGCAGGATTTTCAAGTGGGGAGAAACAATTGTTATCTTTTGCAAGCACAATCGTAAAAGATCCAAAAATTCTGATCCTTGATGAAGCTACTGCAAACATTGATACCGAAACGGAATCTCTCATCCAAGAAGGATTAAATCGTATGAGAGCAGGACGAACGACGGTTGCGATTGCGCATAGACTATCAACAATCCGAGATGCGAATCAAATTTTAGTATTAGAATCTGGTGAAATTGTTGAACGTGGGTCACATGAAGAGTTAATTGCTCAAGGTGGACGTTACAATGAAATGTATGAATTACAAAATCTAGGTTTGCAATATAATGAAACAGATAACTAATAAAAAAAGTCTATGTGTGCTGCCAGATTGGCGCACCATAGACTTTTTCTTTTAATTGTAATTAGTTCTTTTGTTCTAGAGCATCGAACGCATCTTGAATTTTATCGGAATAGTAAGCATTAATATCTTTAACGCCTTCAATTTTACGCTCAATAATAATAGGCTTTCCAAAAATCACCGTTGTTTTTTTACGCAAGAGTAAATCTTTCACCGTTAATGGACCATCATAAATGGCTGGGACTATATTACTCTTACCCATGCGCGCGATTGTAACAGCGCCACCCTTTAACTCAGTTGAATGACGACTCCCACTTGGAAAGACTAGTACATTCAGCTCGTTCTTCTTTAAATAATTGACTGGAATCTTAACAACACTTAAACCAGGCTTTTCACGATCGACAGGGAAGGCATTCAATTTTGTGATTAGCCATCCTAAAAAAGGAATATCAAACAATTCTTTTTTGGCCATGAAAGCAAAGTGATGAGGAAGAGCAGTAATCGCAATATACACGGGATCTAAAAATGATCTGTGGGGTGCGACAAGAACAAACTTTTCATCCGTAGGTAGATTTTCTTTACCAATCACTTTCGTTCGACCATTTAGTATAAGTAACAAAAATCGAACAAATTTCATAATAAAATTATACATAAAGTGTATCACCTCATTAAAATATAAATTTAGTATGCGTTACTTTTAAAAATAATTCAAGTTTTATTTGAAAAAAGAAATGGTTTTGGTTATAATAGTAAACGGTGCAAATGCACTAATTTTCACTCGAGTGGATTGTTCAACTGTTGCTCCTATGCCAGGAGTTGTTTGGACGTTTGAAACTCGAGGAAGAAATAAAACACAAATGGAGGAATTAACATGGCAGTAGTAACAATGAAACAATTATTAGAATCAGGGGTTCACTTTGGTCACCAAACACGTCGTTGGAATCCAAAAATGAAACCATATATTTTTACAGAAAGAAACGGTATCTACATCATTGACTTACAGCAAACAGTTAAGTTAATCGAAAAAGCATACGACGTAGTTCGTGAAATTGGTCAAAACAATGGTCACGTATTATTCGTAGGTACTAAAAAACAAGCAGAAGAATCAATTAAAGAAGAAGCAGAACGTGCAGGAATTCACTATATTAACCATCGTTGGTTAGGTGGAACTCTTACAAACTGGAAAACAATCAGAAAACGTATTGAGTACTTAAAAGAATTAGAAGCTATGGAAGAAGATGGAACATTCGACGTTCTACCTAAAAACGAAGTTAGCTTACTAATGAAAGAAAGAGACAAATTACAACGTACACTAGGCGGAATTAAAGATATGCCTGGTATTCCAGATGCATTATTTGTAGTTGACCCTCGTAAAGAGAACATTGCAGTTATGGAAGCTAAAAAATTAGGTATTCCAGTTATTGCTATGGTTGATACAAACACAGATCCAGATGATATTAATCACATTATTCCAGCAAACGATGACGCAATTCGTGCAATCAAGTTAATCGCTTCAGTTATGGCAGATGCGTACATCGAAGGAAATCAAGGTGATTCTCAAACTTTAGATAACGAGAAGTCAGCATCTATTGAGGAAATGGTTGAAGCTGTAGAAGGCGACAACAAGTAATTTCAATTAGTTCGGTTTTATACACGATTAATAAAAATTATTAAAATTTACAGGAGGAATCATCTTGGCACAAATTAAAGCAGCTCAAGTTAAAGAACTACGTGATAAAGTAGGCGTTGGTATGATGGACGCTAAAAAGGCATTAGTAGAAGCAGAAGGCGACATGGACAAAGCAATTGATATCTTACGTGAAAAAGGTATGGCAACTGCAGCTAAAAAAGCAGACCGTATCTCAGCGGAAGGTTTAACTTATGTTCACGTTGACGGAAACACAGCAGCAGTTGTTGAAGTTAACTCTGAGACAGACTATGTTTCTAAAAACGAACAATTCCAAAACTTAGTTAAAGATATTGCTGTTGCAATTGTTGAAAACAAACCAGCAACAGTTGAAGAAGCTAAAGAAGTAAAACTTGCAACTGGTGAAACAATCGGTGCAACAATTACTACAGCTATTCAAACAATTGGAGAAAACATTAACTTACGTCGTTTCGAGTTAGTTACTAAAGAAGATGGCGAAACTTTTGGACCATACGAACACATGGGTGGACGTATTTCAGTATTAACAGTTATTGAAGGTGCTGACGAAGACGTTGCTCGCGATGTAGCAATGCACGTTGCAGCATTAAACCCAGAATACTTAAACCGTGACGACGTATCTCAAGAAGTACGCGACCACGAATTAAGTATTTTAACTGAACAAGCTAAAAACGAAGGAAAACCAGAAAATATCGTTGAAAAAATGGTTCAAGGTCGTTTAAACAAATGGTTAGGTGAAATCTCATTAGTCGATCAACCATTCGTTAAAGATGGAGACATCACTGTTCAAAAACACCTAGAGAATAATGGTGCAACAATTAAATCATTTACTCGTCTAGAAGTTGGCGAAGGAATTGAGAAACGTCAAGAAGACTTTGCTCAAGAAGTTATGGACCAAATGAAACAATAATAAATTAGAATTAGACAGGAGCGTCTACCGTTCCTGTCTTTTTTAATAACTGAAATGCAATTTCATGTATTAAAAAGTGACTCAAAGTCATAATTATGCTAATATTATAAGTAAATCTAGGAGGACAAAGAGATGGCAGAACCAATTTATAAAAGAATTGTTTTGAAAATTAGTGGAGAAGCAATTGCTGGAGATAAAGGTTTCGGAATTGATCCTAAAACGATTCAAACCATTGCATCTGAGATTAAAGATGCATATGACTTAGGTGTTGAGCTTGCAATCGTTGTAGGTGGTGGAAATATATGGCGTGGGAAAACTGGTGAAGAACTAGGAATGGACCGTGCACAAGCTGACTACATAGGTATGCTGGCTACTGTGATGAACGGACTTGCTTTACAAGACGGACTAGAAGCATTAGATGTACCTACACGTGTACAAACTGCCATTAGTATGAGTGAAGTAGCTGAGCCATATATTCGTCGAAGAGCAATTCGTCATTTAGAAAAAGGGCGTGTTGTGATTTTTACAGGTGGAACAGGTAGTCCTTATTTCTCAACAGATACAACATCAGCATTAAGAGCAGCTGAAATTAACGCGGATGTTATCATGATGGCGAAAAATAACGTTGATGGCGTATATTCTTCTGATCCGAATATTGACAAATCAGCGACTAAATATGATGAATTAACATACTTAGACATTATTAACAAATCCTTACAAGTTATGGATACGACTGCTTCTTCTTTGAGTATGGATAATGAAATACCACTAATTGTCTTTAAATTTAACGAGCCAGGAAATATTAAACGTGTCATCTTAGGTGAAAAAATTGGTACGAATATTAGGGGGAAATAAAGATGAGTCAACAAGTATTACGTGATATTGAGCAACGAATGACAGGTGCTGAAAATGCATTATCTAAAGCATTAGGTAGTATACGTGCTGGTCGTGCAAACGCAAGTTTACTTGAAGGTATTCAAGTGTTATATTATGGAGCTCCAACTCCACTTAACCAACTTGCGCAAATCTCTGTTCCAGAAGCACGCATGTTAACAATTACTCCTTTTGATAAAGGTAGTTTGGAAGAAATTGAGAAAGCTATAAACAAGTCAGATATAGGAATTACACCATCTAATGATGGAAATATGGTCCGATTAGTTATTCCACAATTAACTGAAGAGAGACGTCGTGATATTGCTAAATTAGTAGGCGAGGAATCTGAAAATGCTAAAGTAGCTGTTCGAAACATCCGTCGTGATGGACTAGACGAATTTAGAAAGCTTGAAAAATCAGGTGATATTTCAGAAGATGATTTACGTCGTTTTGAAAAAGATGTTCAAGGTTTAACTGATCAATCAGTTAAGAATATTGATGCATTAGCAGCCGAAAAAGAACGAGAAATTTTAGAAGACTAAGCAGTTTCTCTTTTCGAATTTAATGTACATGGGAGCCCGCTAGAACGATTAATTGTTTTAGCGGATTTTCTTTTGTATGTCTATTTTTTATAAGATATTCTATGTTATACTTGTTTATTCATGGGAGTATTTAGTTATAAAAGTAAGAAGATTTAGGGGGGAATAAATGGTTGACGAAATTAAAATGACCCAAAAAATCCAAAAAGAATCAGTGCCCGATCATGTGGCGATTATTATGGATGGTAATGGGCGATGGGCTCAAGAAAAAGGGTTAAGTCGATCAGCGGGCCATAAAGAAGGTGTTGAAGCGATTCGACGTGTGACCATAAGCGCAAATGATTTAGGCGTGAAGGTCTTGACATTATATGCTTTTTCAACTGAAAATTGGTCTCGACCATTAAAAGAAATTCAATACTTAATGTCTTTACCGACAGAATTTTTTAAACGTTTTGTACCAGAATTAATTGAAAATAATATTAAAGTAATGGTAACGGGCTTCGAGAAGAAAGTCCCTGATATCACTAAACGAGCAATTCATAAGGCTGTAGCAGACACAAAAGACTCTACAGGTATGATACTAAACTTCGCCTTTAATTACGGCGGACGAGCTGAAATTGTTGAAGCCGTTCGAGATATTTCGAAAGAGGTATTAGATGGTAAAATCAAAGCGGATAAAATTGATGAAGATATTATTACTAATCATCTTTTAACAGCACAATTAGGTGAGTTAAGTGATGTTGACTACTTGATTCGAACTAGTGGTGAACAACGTTTAAGTAATTTTTTATTGTGGCAAAATGCTTATAGTGAATTTTATTTTGTGGATGAATATTGGCCTGATTTTAACCAAGAATTATTTGAACAAGCAATTCTGGCATACCAACATCGTAATCGTCGATTTGGCGGAGTTTAGTATTAAGAGAAAAGAGGGGTTTTATTGCGACAACGTGTCAAAACGTCAATAGTATTGGCGGTTCTTATTATACCAGCTGTTTTATTTGGGGGTTGGTCATATAACTTAATCATTGGAGCCGTTGCATTAATTGGAACAATGGAATTGTTACAGATGGCTAATATTGATACAAAATCTTTACCGTCTATTGCCACATATATTGGAACATTATCGATTGTTTATTATCATATGATCGCTTCATACATACCAGAGCAATTGAGTGATGGCATTATACCGGTTTTTGCAGTATTGTTATTATTGATATCAACAGTTATTGTACCCGGATTTAATTTTACTAAAGCAGGAATTTCAGCTTTAACAATGGGTTACATAGGTGTCGGTTCACAAGCAGCCATTATTATTCGTCAAGAAGACTTAGCTATTTTTGTTTTTATTTTACTCGTAATCGTTAGTACGGATATTGGTGCTTACTTTATCGGTTCTAAAATAGGAAAACGTAAATTAGCTCCACTGCTTTCACCAAATAAATCTGTCGAGGGATCAATTGGTGGTATTGTTCTAGCATTACTAACTACATCGATTTATTTAAACTTTATTACATTACCGTATTCCTATATTATAATGTTACTAATAGCTATTATATTATCGATTACTGGACAATTTGGGGACTTGTTAGAGTCCGCATTTAAACGTCACTTCGGCGTGAAAGATTCGGGAACAATCCTTCCAGGACATGGTGGAATTCTCGATCGTTTTGATAGTATCTTGTTTACACTAAGCATGGCTTTGATTCTTGGTGTATTCTAACTTAATTGAATGGGTAGACAGGAGTTGTAAGAATTGCAAACGTTACTTTCGTTTATATTAGTATTTGGAATTATTGTTATTGTACATGAATTCGGTCATTTTTATTTTGCAAAGAAAGCGGGTATCTTGGTTAGAGAGTTCTCGATCGGGATGGGGCCTAAGCTTTTTCAAACACATAAAAATGAAACATCCTATACCATTCGTGTGTTACCACTAGGTGGCTACGTTTTAATGGCAGGGTATGAAGATGAAGAAGATATTCGCTTAGGCATGTCTGCTTTACTAACACTTGATGAACAAAATCGAGTAACTGAGATTAATTTAAGTGATGATAATATACAAGTAGATGGTGTCCCTGTAGATGTTCTGGATTATGATTTTGAACATGAACTATACTTAAAAGGTAGTATTGCAGGTAATATGGAAGATGTCATGACGTATGAAGTGAATGAAGATGCTGTCATTGTTCAAGAAGATGGTACAATCCATCAAATTGCGCCAGCGCATCGTCAAATACAGAATGCTTCTTTATTAAATCGTGTATTAACGAACTTTGGTGGTCCACTCAATAACTTTTTATTAGCCATCGTTGCTTTTATCATTTTTGCCTTTTTACAAGGTGGAGTCCCTTCAGCGGAACCTATATTAGGTGAAATTCAAGAAGAGTCACCTGCAGCAGTTGCCGGTTTAGAGAAGGGTGACCAAATCCTCACGATCGAAGAAAACGTAATCAAGACTTGGAATGAAATGGTGCTTACTGTGCAGGAGCATCCTGAAGAAGCTTTAACGTTTGAAGTTAAAAAATCAGACGGTCAAGTTGTCGAACAGGAAATCACGCCTGCCCTGCATCAAACTGAAGATGGTACGGAGTATGGATTAATCGGTGTAGAAGTGTCGATGAATGATTCTTTTAAAGACAAAATCGTTTTCGGTTTTACGGAAACATGGGCTTATATGAAAGCAATCGTCATCAGTATTTCAATGCTTGTAACTGGTCGGCTAAGTTTAGATAATTTAGGTGGACCAATAGCTATATTTAGTATGACGAGTGAAGTTACACGAATGGCTGGTATATTAGGTATTATAAACTTTATCGGGTTTTTGAGTGTAAACTTAGGTTTAATGAATTTATTACCTATTCCAGGATTAGACGGTGGGAAATTACTATTGAATATCGTTGAAGGTATTCGTGGTAAACCAATAAGTGAAGAAAAACAAACGATTATTACATTAGTCGGTGTTGTCCTATTAATTTTACTTATGTTATTCGTAACTTGGAACGATATACAGAGATATTTTTTCAATTGATAATTATATAATGAGATAAGGAGTTTGATATGAAATGAAACAGTCCCAAATTTTTATACCAACATTACGTGAAACACCTAGTGATGCTGAAGTATTAAGTCACCAAATGATGTTACGAGCTGGATATATTCGTCAGATTTCATCGGGGGTATACTCTTACTTACCGCTTGCATATCGTGTGATTCAAAAAATCGAGAATATTATTCGAGAAGAACTTAACGCGGTAGGTGGTACAGAAATGTTATTACCTGCACTCGTACCGGCAGATATTTGGAAGGAATCGGGGCGATATGATACATACGGACCTGAAATGATGAAGTTAAAAGATCGCCATGATCGAGATTTCTTACTGGGGCCAACGCACGAAGAAACCTTTACAACTTTAATTCGTGATGATATCAAGTCATATAAAAAATTACCCTTACATTTATATCAAATCCAAACAAAATACCGTGATGAAAAGCGCCCACGTTTTGGTTTGTTAAGAGGACGCGAGTTTATCATGAAAGACTCGTATACATTCCATGATACAGAAGAAAGTTTAGATGAGATGTACAATGACATTTGGTCAGCTTACAACAACATCTTCACTCGAATCGGTTTGGATTTCCGTTCAATTATTGCCGATGCAGGAGCAATGGGTGGTCGTGAGTCAATTGAATTTATCGCCATTTCAGATGTTGGTGAAGATACAATTGCTTATTCAGAAGAAAGTGATTATGCGGCAAACATTGAAATGGCTTCAAGTAAATTCAAAGAACGCACAAATACAGAAGTGCAATTACAAAAAGAAGTTGTGGATACACCTGCTACAACAACAATTGAAGACTTAGCTAGTTTTTTAGACGTAAAAGAATCTAAGATATTGAAGAGTGTTTTATTCGTAGCGGATGGCAATAAACCCATTTTAGCAATTGTTCGAGGAGACCATGAAGTAAACGAAATTAAAGTTCGTATGGCAGTAGGTGCTGAAACAATTGAAACAGCTTCAGAAGCACACATTGAGGATTTATTTGGAAATATTCCAGCAGGCTATGTTGGACCAGTTGACTTATCAGAAGAAGTAACAATTGTTGCTGACTTATATGTTAAAAATATGGTCAACAGTGTAACGGGTGCAAACGAGCTAGAAAAGCATTACATTAACGTAAATGCTGGACGCGACTTTGAGCCGTCACAATATGCGGATATTCGTATGGTTCAAGAAGGTGATGCGTCACCAGATGGAACAGGTACGCTTAAATTTACGACAGGTATTGAAATAGGACATATTTTCAAATTAGGAACACGTTTCAGTGAGTCAATGGATGCTAAGGTATTAGGCAAAGATGGTAAACCAGTCCCGGTTATTATGGGAAGTTATGGAATTGGAATTAGTCGTTTACTATCTGCAATTGCTGAACAGAATGCAGATGAAAAGGGTCTTGTATGGCCAGCCTCTGTAGCACCGTTTGACGTACACATCACGCCTATTAACTACAATAACGAACACCAGAAAGCTTTAACAGATGAATTATCGAAACTATTCACTAAAGAAGGTTATGATATTCTAGTGGATGACCGTAAAGAGAGACCAGGAGTTAAATTTACGGACGCTGAGTTAATGGGGATTCCGATCCGTATAACAGTCGGTAAGAAAGCTGAAGACGATATTGTTGAAATTTCAATTCGAAAAACGGGTGAAATGGTAGAAACGAAGAAAGATGATATTATTAATACCATTTCAATCTTAATGTCTTCACAAGAAGAATCACAATAACAAACAGAATAGGATGTAAAGAAGGAGACAGATAAACTGGCTCCTTTTCTTTACCCACGAGAAAAGTTTATAGTATCAGTAAAAATTCATAAATAAGGATGGGTAATAATGGACAGCGAACCAAAAAAAATGTTCCAGACATTACTAAAACAAATTCAATTAGAGCTAACTGAACAAGAGCGTCAATCTTTTGATCAAGCTGAAATATCAACCGTTAAAGTGCACAAGAAAGTTAAGCGCTGGGATTTTTATTTTACATTTGAACAAATATTGCCTTTTTCATTATTTAAAAAGTTTGAAACAGCTTTAAAATTAGCCTTTGCGAACCATGTTGAGGTGGATGTTTATATACAAGCAAAAAATAATGATGTTTCAAGTCAATTAGTTACCGATTATTGGCTGCATGCTTGTCAAAAAAGTGGCGTAGACTCGCCAATTTGTAATCAATTGTTTAGTTCACAAGCACCCATTTTACAAGATGGTAAATGGGTCTTTCATATTGAGCACGAAATTACACAAGATAAATTCTCTGAAGAGTTTTTCCCACCAATCATTGAACAGTATAATAAACTTGGTTTTCCTAAAAACTTAAGAATTATACCAATCGTAGATCATCATGCTGCAGAAAGAGTTGCTCAAGCTGTTATCGAAAAGAATGAATCCGAAACGGCGAAGTTAACCGAAGAATTAACAAAGAGACATCAGCAGAATGAACGAAATGGTTATGGCAGTAATGGTCAAGCACCAGAAGGTCCAATTAAACTTGGTCGAAACATTAGTAGTAGTACGCCTGTTATACAGATGAGAGATATTCTCGAGGAAGAGCGAAGTGTTTTAATTGAAGGGTATGTTTTCGATGTAGAAGTTCGAAAATTACGTTCAGAACGAGAATTAATGATTATTAAAATGACCGATTATACTTCATCAATTATCGTTAAAAAGTTTTCGAACAATGAAACGGACGAAGCGATATTTTCTACAATTAAACCAGGTAAGTGGTTAAAAGCCCAAGGTTCGATTCAAATGGATACGTTTAGTAATGAATTAACCATGATGGCTCAAAGTATACAAGAAACCTTCCATGAAACTAAACAAGATACTGCTCCTGAAGGGGAGAAGCGTGTCGAATTACATGCCCATACGAACATGAGCCAAATGGATGCGACAGTCAACACGACCGCATTAATTGAACAGGCAAAGAAATGGGGTCACGAAGCAGTGGCTATTACAGATCATGGTGGTGTATATTCATTCCCAGAAGCTTATTCAGCCAGTAAAGCAAATGATATTCAAGTGATTTATGGATTAGAGGCTGACTTAGTGGACGATGGTGTACCGATTGCCTTTAATCTAAAGGATTTAGAATTAACGGAAGCAAAATATGTTGTATTTGACGTGGAGACGACTGGATTATCAGCCGTTTATGATTCGATTATTGAATTAGCCGGTGTTAAAATGTATAAAGGAAACGTCATTGAAGAGTTTCAAGAATTTATTGATCCGGGTGTTCCAATTTCAGCCTTTACGACACAACTAACAGGAATTACAAGCGAAATGGTCAGAGGTTCAAAACCAGAAAAACAAGTTTTAGAAGAATTCCAAGCCTTCACTGAGGGAACTATTCTCGTTGCGCACAATGCGTCCTTTGATATTGGATTTATAAACAA